>NZ_JBEZVK010000139.1:0-7922 GCF_040636955.1 Streptomyces sp. NPDC032472 | reverse complement strand
CCGGCGCCGGCGCCGGCGCCGGGCCCGCGCTCTGCCGACCGCTCCCCCGTGGCGGCGTCGGCGACTCCCGCGACCAGGGCCTTCACGGCATCGGGCAGCGGATCGGGCTCGCCCTCGCTCCACAGGGCGGGCAGCTCCGCGTCGGGGACGGAGGCGATGGTCTCCTCGAAGAGCGCGCGCAGGGTCTTCCGCACGGTACGGGGGACGGAGGTGATCGAGACGTGGAGCGACCAGGTCTCCTCGCTCTCCGCCCGGTGCGGCCGGCCGGGGGGCATGTAGCAGAGGTCGCCGGCGCTCAGCGTCATCCGGTGTTCGGGGACGGCGCCGGCGGGGGCGCTGACCGGACCCGGGGAGTCCTGGCCCTCGAAGGGGCCGTAGACCTCCCAGCGCTTGGTTCCGGCCGCCTGTACGACCACGACGTGGACGGGGTCCTGGTGGAGGACGAAGGCTCCCCGGCCCGGCGGGCTGAGGAAGGCCACCGCCGACGTCTCCAGTCCGGTGCGGTCGGCCAGGGCCCTGCACAGCTCCCGGGCCGGCGGCCAGTACTCCTGGAGGTCGTTCAGCTGGAGGCTGGCGCCGTCACCGAGGAGCGCCTCGACCTTCTCCAGGCGCAGGAAGTTGGGCACGTCGGTGCCGATGATCCGCCTGGCGGCCGTGTACGTCTTCGGCGGGACGGGAGAGCCGTCCTTCAGCAGCACCACCTGGGGGAAGCGGGCCCGTCCGTCGCAGAGGAGGGCGTGTACGTCCCGGACCGTCAGCGGCGGCGGGTATCCGCGGCCGTGCCCCGGGTGGAGCGTGGTCCGCTTGCCCCATGCGGTCCTGAGCGACTCTGCGGGCGGCAGCAGACGCGGCCAGCCGGCAGTCGTGTCCGTCGTGGTACCCGAGCGCGTTGTCATGCAGTGGCCTCCTGGTCCCAGGAAACGTCGGGTACGCCGTGGGCGATGGCGAATGCCAGGAAATGGCGGGCGCACGACCGGAAGTGGTGGATATCACGGAAGCCGCGGCGGCGTACCTGTGTTTCCAGGTCGTCGTCGGCCTTCCAGGCTTCGGTGAAGTAGCGGTCGATGGTGGCCTCCGCGATATGGCTCGGCCGGTACTTGGCGCCCTTGCGCGCGAGCTCGGCATTGAAGCGCATCACGTCGACGGCGACCGCGGCGGCCGGGTGGTCCCGGAACCGCGGTTCGGGAGCGGGTGGCGCCGGGAGACTGCCCACGGCGACCCGGGCGGCCATCAGGAGGCGCTGCCTCTGCGGGGGCAGCGTGGCGCGCTCGTCGCCGTCGAGGTAGCGGCCCAGGCTTTCGGCAGCCGGGCCGTCGTCGGCGGTGATTCCCCGGGTCAGGCACAAGGCCTCGGCCGCCGCTTCGGCCTCGGCGCCCTGCGCCCGGTCGTCGCCGCCGCCCGCTGCCAGGGTGCGGATTCCCTCGCGGTACACGCTTGCGACGGTGTCCTGCGCGAACAGCCTGAGCAGGGATTCCACGTACCAGTCGGTGGTCGTCTGCCCGCCGACACGGATCGGCCGCGTCTTCGCCAGCCACTGCGACATCAGCGGCGGGTATCCCTCGATCGGAAGGTCGTCGCCGTCGCGCTGCCGCACCAGCCAGCCGCGCCGGGCCAGCGCTTCGAGGAGCTGTACGGCGTCTTCGGCCTTGGCGTCCCAGGGTTCGCGCGCCGCCCACGCGAGCATGCGCTCGGCAGCGGGACCGTCCAGGGTTCCCTGTGCACGGCAGCTCTCGACGATCCGGGTCAGCCTGCGCCGGGGGAAGAAGGTCTGACGTGCTTCGCACACGATCGCGTGCTGTTGCAGCTCGGTGAGGACACCTGCCTGGTGGGCCCGGTGGGCTGCCGCCCTGATGTTGACCAGCGGGTCGCTGAACTGCCTCCATCCCAGGTCCTCGTCCCCGTGCGCGACGGCCACCTCGTCGTCGCTGTCGTACCGGCCGGAGGCGAACCCGGCGAAGACCTGGCCGATGCCGCGCATGCCGTAGGGTGCGAGTTCGGCCGCCCGCAGGGCGCCCATGCTGGACGAGCCGACGACCGCGATGCCGTGGTCGAGCAGCCAGAGGAGCTCCTTGTGGCGTACCGCGGCGGTCTGGAAGAAGAGCCCGTCGACGACGGCGACCGTGTCTCCCGGCTCCAGGTCCAGGCGCAGCACGTCCAAGTGGCGGACGGGCGGGTGGAGGACCGCGTCCGGGAGCGCGGCCAGGGCCCGCTCGGCGGGCAGTGTGGGGCCCAGGAAGAGGTGGGTGGTCACAGCGGGTCTACCTTTCCTTCCGGGCAGGGCTGACCGGACGATGCAGGTGGTGGCGGCGGTCGAAGCGCAGTCCCGGTGCCACGACCCGGACGACGTCGATCCCGATCCGGTCGTCGCGCAGATCCACGAACAGCGGCTCTCCGCACAGGCGCATGAGGGGGAGGCAGATCGCTTCGAGGTCGGCGTCGAGGGACGGGCCCGAGGTGTCGGGGAGCGACCGGAGGTCGATGCGCGGGGCGGAGGGGGGCGTGACGGGGCACGGAACCGGGTCGATCCCGCCGGCGTACACGTGGTCGGGGATGTCGTCCCGGGTTCCGGTGATCACGGTCAGGCGGGATTGGGCGGCTTCGGTCAGGGCTCTCAGCAGGGCGACGGCCGGGTCCAGATGGGTTCCCGCACCGGCGATGACGACGGGGAGCGTCTCGGACCAGACGTAGCAGGCGAAGGTGGGGATGCCGAGCCTGCCCGGTACGTGGATGATCTCCAGCCAGGTCCTGCCGCCGCCCAGGATCCGGTCCATGACCTCGGCGCAGAGCGGATCGGTGACCGAGGCCGGGTCCACGTAGGTCCGCTGCTCCGGCGGGAGCCGGTTCAGGTCGACGATCGCGTCGCGTTCCACCAGCTCGTACAGGCCGTGGACGAGGGCCTCGGTGCGGTTGTTGCCGGCCGCCAGCCCGTTGGTGGTGGCGGTGAAGGCGCGTATCCGCCGCGGTGGAGGGGGCGAGGCGGCGAGGCCCATGTGCACGTAGTCCCGGGGCACGTGGTCGGTCCGGCCGGTGATCACCCCTGCGGCCGGGATCCAGCTCAGGGGCGTGGCGGTGGTCAGGGGCGTGTCGTGCCGGTCCGGCAGGACGGTCACGTCGTAGCCGAGGGAGAGTGCGGAGGCCGGCGCGGTCAGGACGGCGGCCGGGACACGCCGTTCCGCGTGCCAGGTTTCGGTCGACTCCATGGCGGCGCTGATCTTCGCCAGCAGCAGCGTGGCTCCTTTGCCCTGGCTCACGGCAACGGTGTGGGAGGCCGGGCGCACCGCCATCGCCGTGGGCACCCCGAGGTCGTCGAGGCCGGTCACGTCCGCGACGCGTGTGATGCCGAGGCGCGGGAGGAGCGGGACCAGCCGGGCCCACGTGGCCTCCGGGGACGCGGCACGGTGCGTACCGGCGCGGTGCGCCTTGCCGGCCGGGGTGCCGGATGTTCCCGGGAGCGCTGCGACGCCGGAACTCACGGGCGGCCTCCGCGGCGGCCCGGGTGGAGGCTGATGCGCGGGGCGAAGAAGTTCTCCCCGTACCTCAGCTCCTGGGCGAGTACCTTCACCACCGGCAGTCCGATGTCCTTCCTGGTGAGATCCAGAACGATCGGATCGCAATCCCGGCGTTCCCAGAGGGATCCCAGGACGGCATCGATATCGGAACGCAGATGGCGGTCCTCGTCGGCGGCGGACTCGGGGAACCGGATCGGCGGTCCCAGTGGTACGGAGGAGAAGGGGACCTGATCCACGATCTTGCGTCGCTCGAATCTGGCGTCGACTTCCTCCCGAAGCCCCAGCACGACCACGAGTCGCAATTGGGCCGCCTCCGTCAGGGCCCTGGAAAGCGCCACGGCCGGATTGAGATGGGATCCGGCACCGCAGAAGACCCATGGATTATCGGGGCCGCGGATGAAACTCACAAAGGCCGGGATGTCGAGATCATTGGTCACATCGATGACGGCTACCTCGAAGTCCTGTGAGAGGTACCGGCCGATGAGGCCGCGACACTCGGGATCGGTGATGGATTCGATTCCGACCTGCCCTCTCGGCCCTCGCTCGAGATAATCGGCGAGACAGTCGCGCTCCGCCAGTTCCAAGAGGGCGTGCAGCAATGCCTCTTCCCGGGTATTGCCGCTTGCGAGTCCGTTGGTGCGCGCGGAGAAGAAGGGAGGCACGTCGAACGTCCCTGCCCGGTTGGCCAGTTCCACGGTCTGCGCCGGGACCAGCACACGCTCTCCGCTCACCAGGCGCCGGCCGGTGAACCAGTCCATGACGGCGCCGTCTCCCGGGATCCCCCAGGGCCCCTCGCGCAGTCCGTGCAGGTGGACCGGGGTGACGGCGGCGTCGCCCAGCACGTCGCGCCGGGCGGCGCGCAGCCGCTCCAACGTCGGCCACTCGGCGTGCCAGACCTCCATGGCCTCCATCGCGGCCGAAATGCGGGAGAGCTCCTTCGTCACCCCCTTCCCCAGCGCGACATGCGTACAACGGGCCATGGGGCGCACTGCACCGAAAACGGGAATTCCCAGGGGATCGAGGTCGGAATGGTCCACGAGCCGGGTGATCCCGGCCAGCGGAAGCAGGGGCTGAATCCGGTTCCATGTCCGATATGGCGGCGCCACTCGGTGAGTGCCGCGATACCGTCCGGCCACCACGCCGCCGAACGGTTCTTCGCGGTCCTGTTCCAGCCCGGACAAACGGCCACCGATTACGGCACCCATGTCGACCCACCTGTCCCCTCGGCAGCAACACTGCAGCGGCGGGGGTGGCGCTCGCATCGCGCCTCCCCCGCCGCGCATCTTCGGCTTACTCGGCCTGAACGTGGTCGGCGATGTAGACGTGATCCTGCTCCTGGACCTCGTCCTCGAAGATCTCCTCGGCCATCTTGAACACCCCCCTCCGGCCAATGGTTTTGACGACCGGACGGTCGATGGACGGAACATTAAGCAGGCGTGAATACGACCGTCAAGGGATTCGATAGAGGAGAATACGACCCCATGAAGGCCGAAAATCAATCACCCGAAAAGCCTGGGAAGATCGGGCGCGGAGTGAGGAGTTACCGGAGTCAACTGATGTCCGTTTGGCCGAGCCGCTGACCTTGGTCACCCGGCCGTCCGGACACGCCGATCAGGCCAGGGGCGCGGCCACGGCGTCGCCACGGCGGTCTGCTCGGCGCGTAACGCCGGCGCCCGGTCGGTCCTGTGGACCGGCGCGGCGGACGAGCTGTGCGCCGTACTCCCCTGCTGCTGTCCCCGCTGCGCCGGACCCCGCCCTCCCGGCCTGAGCGCCCCGCCCTCGGGACCGCCCCGGGACGGAGCTCACGTGGGTGTTCCGCGGCCGGGCCAAGCGATGTCGTCAACGGCGAGGAACGGCTCGCCGGCCACGGTCGCCGGGGTGGCCCCGGTGAACGCCATGACGTCCCGATGCAGGTGGGACTGGTCCGCGTAGCCGGTGTCGGCGGCGACCCGGGCCGCGCCTTCACCCGCGACCAGGCGGTGGGCGGCGTGATCGAAGCGGACCAGCATCACGGCCCGCTTGGGCGGCAGTCCGAGCTGCGACCGGAACCGCGACCACAGCCGCTTGCGGCTCCACCCGACCTCGGCCGCGAGTCCGTCGACCCGGGCCAGGCCACGGCTGACGACGATCCGGCGCCAGGCCCAGGCCACCTCCGGGTCCACCGGCGGCCCCGCCTCGTACCGGCGGGCGAGCAGCGCGTCCGTCAGTGCGAAGCGGTCCTGCCACGAGGGGGCATCGGCGAGTTGCCCGCAGATCCGCGACGCCTCCCGGCCCCACAGATCGCCGAGCGGTACGACGGCGCCGTCGAGCTCGGCGGGAGAGGCGCCCAGAACGGCGCGTGCGATCACCGGGGAGAGACGTACCTGCACGCACTCGACGTTCTCTCCCCGCGCCCGGACCGCGCCTGCGGACCCGAGCCCGGGGCCGGCGACCATGCTTCCCCGCTGCTGCCGCCCTGCGGCCCAGTCAAGGACGGGAGAACCCTCGCCGAACTCCAACAGCAGCGTCACGGCCGGGTGCGGGACGATCCGGAGCGCATCCAGGTCCGGGACGCGGAAGCCGGCCATGGTGACACCGGCCACGGGGCTGGGCCGCCGCGGGGACGCGACGTCCCACAGGGCGGCGCCGTGCGCGAACGTCTGCATCGCCCCATGATGCTCCGTGAGCCGGCCGGCGGGAACATTCGTCCAATCCAACGGGGCGTACCGGCGCAGACAGTGGGCTCATGACTGTTTCTGACGGCGGCCCGTACATGAACGGCCGCGCCGGGGCCACCGAGGGTTCCCTCCTGTCGCTGGACGACGGCGACATCCACGTGTGCCAGGACGGCCCCCGCGACGCCCCCGCACTCCTGCTCGTCCACGGGTCCGCATCCTCGACCCGCTCGTGGAAGGCGATGGTTCCGCTGCTGACCGGATCCCACCGCGTCATCCGGATCGACCTCCTCGGGCACGGCCGGTCGGCCAAACCGGCCGACCGCAGCTACGCGGTCCCCGACCAGGCACGTCGGGCCGGCACGGCACTGGACCGGCTCGGCGTCGAACACGCCGTGGTGGCCGGCCATTCCAGCGGCGGCGCGGTCGCCACCGCCCTCGCCGCAGAGCGGCCCGACCTGGTGACCGCGCTCGCGCTCATCAACACCGGCCCCGGCCTGGACGCCTTCATCGCACCGGAGTCCGCCGCAGCCGTCCCTTCGCAGTGGCCGCCGACCGACGAGCAGCTACGCCGGTTCGCGAGCACCGCGGTCAGCCGCGCGGGCTACCGGATCCCGGAGGAACTCCTGGACGACGTACGCCGCATGACCCACCACACGTTCCTCGCGACGATGCAGGCCGTCCGCTCCTACCTGGAGCAGGGGGCGCTGCCGGATCGGCTGGCGGTCCTCGGCAAGCCGCTGCTGGTGGTCTTCGGCGAGGACGACCGCCGATGGCGGTCCTCATCCGCCTCCGCCTACCGCGCCGTTGCGGGCGCGGAGGTCGAGCTGCTGCCCGGTCTCGGGCACTCGCCCATCCTCGAGGACCCGCCGCGGACCGCCGCCCGCCTGCTGGCCTTCACCACGATCCACGCCGTACGGGTGGACTGAACGAAAGGAAAGGAGGGGCGCCATGCGGATTCTCGTCTCCGGCGCCGGCATCGCCGGTCCGGTCCTGGCCTACTGGCTCACCCGGCACGGCTTCCGCGTCACCGTCGTGGAGCGCGCGCCCGCTCTGCGCAGGACCGGCGGCCACGCGGTCGACCTGTTCCGGCCCGCGATGGACGTCTCGGAGAAGATGGGAGTGCTCCCCCGCATCGAGGAGCGGGCCACCGGCACGACCCGGATGGCCGTCCACCGGGAGGGCTCACGGCGTCCCGTCCGGGTGGACCTTTCCAAGGTCTTCGCCGCCGCCTCCGACCGGCACGTCGAGATCATGCGCGACGACCTGAGCAGGATCTACCACGGCGCCGCACGCAAGGACGTCGAATACGTCTTCGACGACTCGATCACGGCGATCTCGCCGGACGGCGAGGTGCGGTTCGAGAACGCCCCGCCGCGCCGCTTCGACCTCGTCGTCGGCGCGGACGGGCTGCACTCCACCGTGCGCCGCCTCGTCTTCGGCGAGGAGTCCCGCTTCACCGCGTTCATCGGGGCCCATCTCGGGGTGCTGACCCTGCCGAACCTCTCGGGCCTCGACCGCGAACTCCGCATGCACGTCGGCGTCGGCCGCACCGCCGGCATGTACGGCGCGCGGCACCTCGGCGACGCGCGGGCGTTGTTCCTGTTCCGCAGCGAGCGGGAGCTCGACTGCCACCACCGCGACGTGCCCCGGCAGAAGGAGCTGGTGCGCGGTGCGTTCGCCGGTATGCACCCCGACGTGGACCGCTGGCTGGACGAGCTCGACCGCACCCCGGCCTGGTACTACGACTCGGTCACCC
>NZ_JBEZVK010000138.1:0-8004 GCF_040636955.1 Streptomyces sp. NPDC032472 | reverse complement strand
CCGAACCGTACGCCGCTCACCTCGCACCGGCCGCCGACTGGACGGGCCGCGCGAGCTACGGCCGTCTACGATTGGACAACACCCCGCTGCACCGCTGGATCCGGATGCCTGCCGACTCCACCTCCTACGGTTTCGCGCGCGGTCTCACCTTCGAGGCCCACGAGAAGTACCTCCGCGACGCGATCACGGCCGCCGACCCTTACGCGGACTTCTCCCGCTATGACATGGTCTACGTCGTCCCCGCCAGGACGGCGACCGCCATCCCCTTCTCACCGACCTACCTGTACGACCCGGCGACGCCCGGCATCACCGCCGACGGCACCCGCCTCAAATGGGCCGTCACCTTCGGGCAGGACATGTGGCGTTGGGGCCACAAGGTCGCGGCCCACGAGACCGCCCATACCTTCGGGCTGCCCGACCTGTACTCGTTCGCCGGCGCCACCCACCAGTACGTGGGCGGTTGGGACGTCATGGGCGACATCGCCGGCCACGCTCCGCAGTACCTCGGGTGGCACTCTTGGAAGCTCGGCTGGACTCGCGACGACCAGGTCGCCTGCCTCGCCGCGTCCGGTCGCCGAACGGTACGACTGACCCCGGTGGAACGGTCCGGCGGAACCAAGATCGCCGTGCTGCGGACCGGTGAGACGACGGCATACGTGGCGGAATCCCGCCGCGCCCAGGGCAACGACGCGGCCGCCTGCTCCACCGGCGTCCTCATCTACAAGGTCGACTCCGCAGCCCGGACCGGCGAAGGCCCGGTGCGGATCACGAACGCGAACCCGACCACGACCCCGCCCACCGGGTGTGCGGCGCTGGACCTGGCCGCGTACGCACCCGGCCAGAGCTTCACAGACCCCGCGACCGGCGTGCGTATCGACGTCCTCGGGGGCGGACGGACGGGAGACACGGTGCGGCTGAGCAAGGAGTGACTCCGGTCCGGGCCGGCCACCGTCCACCTGATTCCCCGGGGACGGGGTCCACCTGCCGGGCAGTGGTGCCCACGTGTTTGTCGGCGCACGCCGTGGCTCGAGGGCTGAGCAACGCCCCCCGCTCCCGGCGGCCACCTGGTGACGCCACACCATAGGAACGCCCAGGTCAGCCGCACATGGTGCCCGTCACCACACTTCCCGCCCGACGGGTGCATCTCAGCCATGCTCTTGCCGAACGGCCCCGAAGGAGCCTCTCCCGGCTACCCCATATGAAAGGGGCGGACAGCCGCACCCACGCGGCGCCCCCTCCCCTTTCGTCCTGACCAACCCCCACCAGAACGCCCGCCAGCTGCTTCCGCCGGCGCGCGGGCGTTCAACAGGGCGACCGGGGCCGTCACCGGGGGGCGCGGGGCTCAGCGGTTGTCGTGGAGTTCCTTAGAAGTCGGTGGCAGGCGCCCGCCTTGTCCCCCTCGTCCGGGCCGGAGCCTGCTGCGAACGTGGTCAGCCGGCGAGCGCAATGATGTGATTGCGGCATGACAGGCTCTCAGAAGGACGACGAACCCCCCGAGCACCGGCGCTATGCCCGATACCAGCGGGCCTTGGACAGCGTCGCGGAGGCGGAGGAGGCGGACCTGCTGGCCACCGTCCTGCACGACGAAGACGCAGCCATGGCCGAGAGCGCCGTGAACCATCACCTCGAACGCCGGGCGGCCCAACAGCTGACCAGCCCCCGGTTTCCCGCCTGGGCCGCGATGATGGCCACGGTCATCGGCGATCGCGCCTTCCTCGCCCGCCGCCTGCGCGAGTGGACTCTGCTCAGGTCCATCGCCCTGGACGAGCCATGGACCGACGAGGAACTGCTGACCGCGTCCGACTGGTTCCAGCACACGGTCGCCGCCGCCCAGCTCGTCACTTCGCCTGCCGCCCTGCGCCTGTTGGCCGAGCACGGTCGCACTCGGCGTGTCCGCAACGCAGCGAGCCGCCGAACCTGACGACCGCATCAACGCCCCAGGCTGATGTGATCCCCAGGTCTTGACGATCCCTCGTTTTCCGGTGGCTCTCGTGACGCCCGCAGCCGCTGCCTGGGTCGGCGGGAGCAGGCCGGCACGACGGAGGGTCGTCGGACTGCTGCTCCTGTGCGTAATGCCCGCGCAAGCCGTGGACGCCGCCGAACGCCGCCGAACCGTACGACGTACACCACCCGCACACCGGCCAGAGGCTGTACGTCTCCGACAGCGGCAACAACCGCGTGGTGAAGATCGCAGCCGCGACCGGCGCGCAGAGCACCGTGCCCTTCCCCGGTCTGAGCAGCCTGCTCGGTCCGGCCCTTGACCACCGCGGCACCCTCTACGTCGCCGACGCCTTCGACAATCGTGTGCTCCGTCTTCGCCCGAACGGCACCCAGGCCGTGCTGAACCCCACCGGCCTCAACACCCCCACCGGCCTCGCCTTCCCGCCGCGTACCGGCGCAGACGGGTAGCTCCGGGTCGCGACCGGCGCACGTAGCACTCGATCAGGATGAACGACGTTGTGCAGGGTGGTTCCGGCGACTTCACGATCGACTGGGCCCCTCCGGAGCCGGTTCCCCCGCCGGTCACCACGATCGCCTGGCGCCTCGGCCACATCCTCGTCGGAGTGCTGGGGGCGCGCAGCGCCTCGCACTTCGGCGGACCGCCCGTGGACTACATGACGTACGCGTATCCAGGCACCGCGGCAGAGGCGTTGGAGCAGCTCGACGCCGCGTACGCGCGGTGGGTCGCCGGAGTGCGCTCCCTGGGCACGGAGGGGCTGACGCGCCCCTGCGGCGAGGCGGAGGCCCCTACGCGCAGGAGCCGATGGCGACGCTCGTCCTGCACATCAACCGCGAGGTGATCCACCATGGAGCGGAGATCTCCCTGCTCCGGGACCTGTATGCCCACCGGGCCTGAGGCCGTCGGTCCGCGGCCCCGGCGGCCCAGGTGACGACCGGTGGACGGACGCCTTCCGTGCCCCTCAGACGCCCCCACCCAGCCGGAGGGCGTGCACGATCCCGCGGACGACCTCACCCGCACTCTGGAGGCACGCGTCCGCGGGTGTACCTGTTCGGCTCTGTTGGGCGGCGCTTCGACGGCGCCCTCGCCCTGCGGGCTGGTGGCGGCCCCCGACACTGGTGCGGGCGCTGTCGTGCCGACCGACGAAGCGATCGGCGGCTGATCTCGGCGGTCCGCCCGAGGCGGAAGGGCGGGAGGCGGCCTACCCCCCGGGTACCCCGTCGCCACACCATGGGAACGCCCGGTTCAGCCGCACATGTTGTCCGTCACCGAACTTGCCGCCCCAAGCATGGGAACCCCACCCGTGGCGCCGCCTGGTCGCGCCTCCGGGGGCCTTCTCCGGGCCGGAAGCGGGGGTGCCGAGAATGCCGTCTTGGTGATGGCCACGCAGCGTTGAACCCTGGCATTCAGTGCGGATCGAGCTGCGCGGGTGCCGCTTCGAGGTCACTCCAGGCCGGAGACCTTGAAGACCGTGCGGGCCGTCTCGCGGTCGATGCGTTCCGACAGCTCGCGCAGGGCGGTCGTGCCGCTCAGCAGGGTGCCGCGCTGGATCGAGGTGCGGGCGTCCACGGCGAGCCGGTGCCACATCGCGGGGTTGCGGACGAGGACCGTCGGGTCGATCTCGACCCGGCTGCCCTCGGTGTCCCGCAGGACCATCCGCTGCGTCACCCCGTCGTACCAGCGGACCGAGACGAGGGCGTCGGTGCGGACGGTGTCCTCCACGAGCAGCCTGCGGGTGCTGAGCCGGCCGGGCCGTACCGATACCCGGGGCGGCAGGAGGACCACGAAGAGGAGGCCGGCCAGCCCGGTCCACACGGCGCCGCGGGGCACATCGAGCTCGCCGAGGCCCGCGTCCATGCTGAACAGGGCCGTGAACAGGAGAAACGCGACACCGATCGCCGAGCGCCGCTCACCGGCCCAGTGGGTGTCCTGTGTGGAGCGTCGTTCCATGAGGGTGACGTTAGGGCGGGAAGAGGTCTCGGAACCGGACCCTGACACAGCGCTGATGTCGCGGCTACGGGATCTTGACGGGGTTCCCGCTCGGGGGGAACCCGTCGGCCTCGGCGGCCCGGCGGGCTGCTCCAGGGCAGGGCCAGGAGTGGTCGTACGGGGGGAGGGCTCCACGGCGCGGGGCCCGGGGCCGGTTGGAACGGTCCGGCATGGTTGGCCGTGAGCGCGAGGTCGGCATGTCAGAACTTCTCGGGGAAGAACAACGCCAGGACCAGGTACCCGACGATGCTGACCGCGACGACGATGCCTACGACGTTCTCCGTGCTCAACCGAAACCCGCCTCCTCGATGCGCCCCCAACCTGACCAGCGAACAGCACCGAGGCCCTGAACGAAACGGCCCATACGCCATCCTGACGGCACCCGCTGGGACTTTGACGGCCTCCTGACGGCCGCCGTCCGGGCTGCGTCAAAGATCGACTTCCGTGCGGAAGGAACCCGTCAAGGAGTGCGGCCGGGGCCTCGGACCGGCCGCAGACTGGTGGGGCGACGGTACGGGAAGACGGTCCCGCGGTACGCGTCCGAGGGCGGTGACCTGAACACCGCCCGAAGGGGCGCAAGGTCTGGCTCGTGGGGGGTTCGGACCTGCGCCGAGCGCGTGCCGGGTCGACCGTCGCACCACACGTGAGCCGTCCGGCTCCCCGGTGTGAGGACACCGGGGCCGGACGGCTCACGTGGTTCGCGGCCGGGGGCCGCCGTACGTCAGGTGACCGCCGAGGTCGGCAGCTCCGCGGAGACCGGTGGAGTGCCGCCCGCCATCGCCAGGGTGATCACCATGGTGAGGCCGCCGCCCGGGGTGTCCTCGGCCGTCAGGGTGCCGCCGATGGCCTCGGTGAAACCGCGGGCGACCGCGAGGCCGAGGCCCACTCCGGCCCCGCGCGGGGCGTCCCCGTGGCGCTGGAAGGGTTCGAAGATCCTTTCCTTGGCCTCGTCGGGAACTCCGGGGCCGCGGTCGACGACGCGGACCTCGACGCGGTCGTGCAGGGCGCTGGCCGAAACCAGGACGGGCCGGCCGGTGGGGCTGTACTTGACGGCGTTCTCGACGATGTTGGCGACGGCACGCTCCAGCAGACCGCGGTCGACGGCGATCATCGGCAGGGTTTCGGGGATGTCCAGTTCGACGCTGTCCTCGGGTACGCCGCCCAGGGCCATCGGCACGACCTCGTCGAGGTCGGTTTCGCGGATCAGGGGGACGACGGTGCCCGTGTTGAGGCGGGACATGTCCAGCAGGTTCCCGATCAGGGCGGCGAGGCGGTCGGCGCCGTCCTCGATGCCCTCCAGGAGCTCGGCCTTGTCCTCCTCCGACCATGCGACGTCATTGGAACGCAGGGACGAGACGGAGGCCTTGATACCGGCGAGCGGGGTGCGCAGGTCGTGGCTGACGGCGGCGAGGAGCGCCGTGCGGATGCGGTTGGCCTCGGCGAGTTCGCGCGACCTCTCGGCTTCGTCGACCAGGCGTTGGCGGTCGAGTACGACGGCCGCCTGCGCGGCGAAGGCGCCGAGTACACGGCGGTCCTCGGCGGGCAGGACGCGGCCGGTGAGCGCGAGCGCCATGGTGTCGCCGATGGGCAGGTCGACGTCCGCGTCCTCGGGGCGTGCCGCGGGGCTGGTGCCGACGGCTGCCGCCGCGGTCCAGGGGTCGACTTCGCTGGTGCGTTCGAGGAGGGCGACCGACTGCATGGCGAAGGTCTCGCGAAGCCGTTCCAGGAGGGCGTCGAGGGAGTTCTCGCCGCGCAGGACGCTGCCGGCAAGGAAGGAGAGGATCTCGGACTCCGCCCGCAGGCGGGCGGCCTGATGGGTGCGCCGGGCGGCCAGGTCGACCACCGAGGCCACGGAGACGGCCACCCCCACGAAGATCGCGATGGCGACGATGTTCTTCGGGTCGGAGATGGTGAACTCGTGCAGCGGCGGGGTGAAGAAGTAGTTCAGCAGCAGGGAACCGAAGGCCGCCGACGCCAGAGCGGGGAGCAGTCCGCCGAGCAGCGCCGCCGCCACCGTGAAGGTCAGGAAGAGCAGCATGTCGTTGGCGAGCCCGAGGCCGGGGACGACGTCGTTCAGCAGGACGGTGAGGAGCGCCGGGCCGCCGATGCCGGTGAGCCAGCCCCAGATGATGCGGGAGCGCCCGAGGCGTGCCCCGCGGGCGACGGGCAGGCTCCGGCCCTTGGCGGCCTCGTCGTGGGTGACGATGTGGACGTCGAGGTCGGGTCCGGACTCGCGGGCGACGGTGGCGCTGACCCCGGGGCTGAAGACGGACTGCCAGGAGCGGCGGCGGCTGACGCCCAGCACGATCTGGGTGGCGTTGACCCCGCGCGCGAACTCCAGGAGCGCGTCCGGGACGTTGTCGCCTATGACGTGGTGGAAGGTGCCACCGAGGTCCTCGACCAGGGTGCGCTGGACGGCGAGCTCCTTGGGCGAGGCGGAGGTCAGGCCGTCACTCGCGGCGATGTAGACGGCGAGCACCTCGCCGCCCGCGCCCTTCTCGGCGAGGCGGGCGGCGCGGCGGATGAGGGTGCGGCCCTCGGGGCCGCCGGTGAGGCCGACGACGATGCGTTCGCGGGCCTGCCAGGTGGAGCGGATGTTGTGCTCGCCCCGGTACTCCTGGAGGTACTCGTCGACCCGGTCGGCGACCCACAGCAGGGCCAGCTCGCGCAGGGCGGTGAGGTTGCCCGGCCGGAAGTAGTTGGACAGGGCTGCGTCGACCTTGTCCGGCTTGTACACGTTGCCGTGGGCCATCCGGCGGCGCAGCGCCTGCGGGGACATGTCGACCAGCTCGATCTGGTCGGCCCGACGGGCCACCTCGTCCGGCACGGTCTCCCGCTGCCGGACCCCGGTGATGGTCTCGACCACGTCACCCAGCGATTCGAGGTGCTGGATGTTGACGGTCGAGACCACGTCGATGCCGGCCTGGAGGAGTTCCTCGACGTCCTGCCAGCGCTTGGCGTTGCGCGAGCCGGGCACGTTGGTGTGGGCGAGCTCGTCCACCAGGGCGACGGCCGGGCGCCGCGCGAGGATCGCATCGACGTCCATCTCGGTGAAGGAGGAGCCCCGGTACTCGATCCGGCGCCGCTCGACGATGTCGAGGCCGTGGAGCATGACCTCGGTGCGCGGCCTGCCGTGGTGCTCGACGAAGCCGACGACGCAGTCGGTGCCCCGCTCGATCCGGCGGTGCGCCTCGGAGAGCATCGCGTACGTCTTGCCGACGCCCGGCGCCGCGCCGAGGTAGATGCGGAGCGTGCCGCGTCCCATGTTTCCGACTCTTCTTCTCTGTTGGTGATCGGGCGGGTGGACAATTCAGGGTTCGAAGCGGTATCCCATCCCCGGTTCCGTGATGAGATACCGGGGGTGCGAGGGGTCCGCCTCCAGTTTGCGCCGGAGCTGGGCCATGTAGACCCGCAGGTAGTTGGTGTTCTCGCGGTACGTAGGCCCCCACACCTCCAGCAGCAGCCGGCTCTGGCTGATCAGGCGCCCCGGGTGGGTGGTGAGGATTTCCAGCAGGTGCCATTCGGTCGGGGTGAGCCGTACGGCGCGCTCGCCCCTCAGCACCTTCTTCGCGACGAGATCCACGGTGAACTCGTCGGTGGCGACCAGGGTGACCTTGTCGGGCCGGGCGGTCCCCGGCGCCTCCTGACGGCGGGTGGCCGCGCGCAGGCGGGCCAGGAGCTCGTCCATGCTGAACGGTTTGGTCACGTAGTCGTCGGCGCCGGCGTCCAGGGCCCGGATCTTGTCCTCCGACGTGTGGCGGGCGGACAGGACCAGGATCGGGACCAGGCTCCAGCCGCGGACGCCCTTGATGACTTCGATGCCGTCCATGTCGGGCAGCCCGAGGTCGAGGACGATGACGTCAGGTTTGTGCGCGGCCGCGAGTCTGAGCGCCGAGCCGCCGTCGCCGGCCTCGGCCACCTCGAACTTGCGCGCCTGGAGATTGATCCTGAGCGCGCGGACGAGCTGGGGATCGTCCTCCACCACCAGCACCCGGGTCATGGGTGTGAGCCTTTCCTTCGTTGCGGGCACGGTGAGGAGCCGGCGGGGCGCGAAG
>NZ_JBEZVK010000137.1:0-8274 GCF_040636955.1 Streptomyces sp. NPDC032472 | reverse complement strand
CCACCCCGTCCGCCCGCAGCGGCAGCAGCGCCTCACCGGCCCGCACGACGCAACCGGCGCAGCCGAGGCAGTCCGCCACGCCGGCCCCGGCCGCCGCGCCGGTGCTGTCGCTGCGTCCGACCAGCGTCCAGGAGTACTGCGCGAACGGCGAGTGGCCGAACACCCTGGTGGTCCGCAACAGCGGCGGCGGCACCCTGGAATGGTCGGTCGGTCAGCTGCCGCCCGGGGTCACCGTCAGCCAGGGCGAGGGCTCCCTCGCCGCCGGTGCCTCGCAGGTGATCACGCTGGGCGGTCGGGCCGAGCAGCAGCCCCCGAACGGCCGGTTCACGATCGGCTTCTCCGGCAACGGCGGCAGCGGCCGGGTGACCGTCAACTGCGCCTGACGGGCCACGGACCGGTCAGGGCTCCGGAAAGGGCTCGTGGACGCCGAGCGCGGGGGCGATCGCCCGCCGGATCGTCTCCCGCGCCGCGGCGAGGTCCACCCGGGGATCGCCGAGCATCAGACGGATGCCGAGCCCGTCGCACAGGGCCAGGACCAGGGTGCTGAGCGCGGCGACGTCGCAGTCGGCGAACTCCCGGACTCGATGCCCCGCTCCACGGCGCCGCCGACCCACGCGTGCAGCTGGTCGTACAGGTCGACCGCCAGATGGCGGGCCGCGGTGTCGCGCTGGGCACGCACCCACAGCTCCTGCCAGAGCTTCCAGTCCTGGCGCAGCTCCGCGTCCGTCGGCAGCATGCTCCGCCCACCCGGTGGACCCCCGGCGACGTCATGGCCGTCGGCCCCCGCCACGGCACCCACGAACCCCCCTTCTACGTCTGCGGATCCGACCAGTGGGTGGCCGGCTACACGGAAGGCGCCGTACGCACCGGACGCGAGGCCGCGAAGGGAGGCGCTGCGCCGTGGCTGACACCGTGAACCCCGTGAACACGGCGAACAGGTTGCACACCGTGCACAACCACATCGCCGGTGAAGACCGGCCCGCGGCCTGGGGCGCGACGACGCACCTGGTCGACCCCGCCACCGGCCGGGTGCACGGCCGCGCCCCGTGCTCCGACCGGGCCGATGTCGACGCCGCCTGCGCCGCGGCCAAGGCGGCGTACGCGCACTGGTCCACGACCACCCCGGCCGTGCGTCAGCGCGCCCTGCTGGGCATCGCCGAAGCCCTCGAAGAGGCCCCGGTCCTGGTCCACGACGACGTGGACGTCGAGGCGACCGCCGCCGCCCTGGCCGACGTCGCCTACCACAACGCCGGCCAGGACTGCCTGCACCGCACCCACCCGCTTCCTGGTCCACCGCCGGATCCACGACGCCTTCCTCACCGCCTTCGCGGCAGCGGCGGCCACGCTGCGCACGGGCTCCCCGTACGAGCCGGCCCGTCGTGGCGGGGGTCCGCCAGGACGACGAGACCGCCGCGGGCCGGTCCGACGCAGGGGCGTCGCGCGCCGGACCCTCAGTGGTGGCGGATCTCCGGCAGCGGGTCGCGGGCCAGGACCTCCGCCACGGCCGGCGGGAGGGGCGGGCCGCTCAGGCGGGGCTGGCCGGGGCCCGTGACCGCGGCCCAGACCACCCGCGGGCCGAGGAGGGTGCCGGCGCCGGAGCGGAGCGTCATGACCTCGGTGAGCGCGGTGGTGGCGGTGTGGTTGCCGGTGGCGGTGTGGATCAGCCGGTTGATGTACCGCTGGGCGAGGCCGTCCAGCGCGGTGGGGGACTTGCCCGTGCAGCCGGGGAGGTGGAGGTCGCCACCGCTCGCCAGCAGCCATGCGGCCGCGGCCGGGCGGGCCAGGGCGCGCTGGGCACGGCGGGTGAACCCGGGGGAGTCGATCCTCCCGGCGGCCTTCGCCGCGGTGTCGCGCACCGCCAGGGCGCCCTGGGCCGCCACCGAGAGGCCGTGCCCGTACACCGGGTTGAGGGCGCAGGCGGCGTCGCCGAGGACGAGGAACCCGGCCGGCAGCCGCATCTTCTCGTAGCGGAACCGGCGGTTGGTCGTGGACCGCGTCAGGACCACGTCGGACAGGGGCTCGGCGCGGGCGATCAGATCGGCGACCAGGGGGCTGCGCAGCCCGCGCGCGAACGGCTCGAAGTCCGCGTTCCTGGCGGTGGGGTTGCCCCCGCGGCTCCCGCAGACGCTGACCAGCCACTCGTCGTTCTCGACGGGCAGGACCGTCCCGAAGCGGCCCGGCCCGCCCAGCCGCGCATCGGCCTGAATGGTGACCACGGGCCAGCCCTTGGTCGGGGCGGGCGCCCTGTAGCGGCGGGTGGCGTAGGCGACGCCCGGATCGATGGTCTCGGACGCCGCGGGCGGCAGCCCGAGCGCGGCGAGCCAGTGGGAGGCGCGCGAGCCGCGCCCGGTGGCGTCGACGACCACGCACGCCGGGACCTCGGTGTGCGTGCCGTCGGCGTGCCGGATCCGGGCGCCGTGCACCCGGGCCGCGCTGCCGACCAGGGCGGTGGGCTGGGCCCCGTACAGGAAGCGGACGTTCGGGTGGGCGGCCAGCAGCCGGGAGCGCACGCCGGCGTCGAGGAGGGGCCGGCTCGCGGCGATGAGGTAGTGGGACTCCGGCCACAGCCGGTACCAGCCGCCGGGCGACAGGGCGACCATCGCCGCCGGTACGGGCACCCGGTTGGCCCCGGCCCCGAGCCATGCGGCGGTGGTGCCCGGCAGCAGGGCCTCGATGGCGTCGGCGCCGCCGGACCACAGCATGTGGGCGTGCTGCGCCTGGGGGAGTCCGCGGCGCGCGGCGCGGGTGCCGCCTGCGGGGTCCGGGGCGCCCGCCGGTTCCGGGGCGTCCTGTTCGACGAGGAGTACCTCGTCCGCGTACGGGGCGAGCGCGGCGGCGGCCAGCAGCCCGGCCGGTCCTGCACCCAGCACGAGGACGGTCCGCGGGGCGGGTGCGGAGCCGCCGCGGCGGGGCGGCACGGGAGGCGGGTTCGTGGACATGAGGCTAGCTGCTCCCGGAGCGCGATCCGGCACCGAGGGGCTCGCCGGGTGTGTCGAGCCGGGCGAAGTGGGCGCCGAGCCGCCCGAACCACTCGTGGCCGGTCCCGCCGACGTGGAGGCGGACGTGCAGGTCCGCGCCGGTCGAGGCGTCCTCGCCGGTGCCGCTCCGCTGCCGCTCCCCCCGGGCCCGCAGTGCCGCCCGCACCATGCGGGCGTCGGCCGCGATGTCCACCTCGTGCGCGGCGCAGCCGGCGGCCGCCGCCTGCTCCTCCCACCGGGGGCGGTGCGCCGGGTCGATGTACGGGGAGAGGTCGTGGATGCCGTCGGCGACCTGCGTGGCCCGCTGGGTCGCGCGCAGCTCGATCCCGGACCACCACGGCAGCCGGATCGTGCTGGAGCGGGCCTCGGGATGGGCGTACAGGGCCCGCCACAGCGGATACATCCGTCGGTAGGACCGCCAGGCCCGCCAGGTCTCCTCCAGCCGCGGCCCGACCAGCGGCATGAGGAACCCGCAGGTGCCGAGGCCCGCCCCGATGCTGCCGACGGGAGGGGCGACGCTGGTGCTGAGCACGTCCAGATCGCCGTCCAGCCAGCGGGCGGCGACGGCGATGCCCTTCAGCACTCCGAAGGCGAGGTTGAAGGCGAACCCGGTGACCAGGGTGCGCAGGCCGTAGCGGACCCAGCCCGAGGAGACCTCGGCCGCCCACCGCCAGCAGGTGACGCTGACGACGGTGGCGGTCGCGGTGTGCGCGAGCAGGTACCACACGATCATCTCGCGGATGCAGGGCGTGTTGGCGTAGTAGGTGTCGAAGTCGCGCCGGCGCTCCACGGGCGCGTCGCCCAGCGCGAAGAGCGCGGCCAGGATCGCGGCGGCCGCGACGGTCCCCAGGATCCAGCCGAGCACGTGCCGGCGCACCGTCTCGGCCGGGCCGCCGCGCCAGTGGATGATGAGGACGAGCGAGGCGCAGGAGAAACCGAGGACGATGCAGTAGACGAGTGGCGCGCTGAAGTTCGGCACGCCCGTCAGCCGGTTGACGCGTGCGACGACGGGCGGCGCCGCGAAGAACCAGCCGGTGGCCCCCATGGCGATGAGCGCGCAGACCGACCGCACCATGGGCGAGCGCCAGCCCTGTACGAGCGCAGGCAGGCGCGCCGCCAGGGCGAGGCCCATGGCGGTGGCCGGTATGAAGTAGTCCCCTCCCCGCATCAGCAGCCGCCACGCCGCCCGAAGTTCGGGCCGGTGCCCCTGCTGACCCGTCCTGTTTTGGACAGGGGGACGTCGGGGTTGTCCATGGTCTCGGCCAGGCCCCCGTGCCCGTCTCTCAAAGACCCTCCAGGCGTGTGCGAAGGGGTGTGTCTCGGGTCGGGACATGCCGACGACCTGCGAGGCAACTAGATCACGGAATCGATCGTTGATGCAATCAATCGTTGGCCGACGCAAGGGTCTTGGGACCTGTACGTCTGTGTGCTGCGGGCGCGTTCGTGCCGATTCGTGCGAAATGGCGATGCGGAGGTTTGGCCGAAAACCTGAGGGTCTTCCGGTAGGTCCGGCCCGCGCTCGCGCCGCCCCGTCTGTGACACCTCCTTGGTGCCGTCTTGACGCTGCCCCGCAAGATCGCGTACTCATTCACTATGAAGCAGGTAAACAACTCGCAGGAGCTGGCCCGGGACGCGGACGGGCTCCTCTACGACCCCCAAGTCCGCGCAACCATGGCCGAGTTCGCCGCCGACGGCAACACGATGCGACTGGAGGCGGCCGCCGCCGCCCGTGCCGCACACAAGGCCGTCGAACGACTCCGCTCCCACGGCTCGGAGGGCCGCGGGCTCAGCGCCGGCGCCCTGGACGTCCTGGTCAGGCTCCGCACCGTCGGCGATGCCGGGGCCAACCCGGGCGAGCTGGCCCGGGCCGCCGGGATGAGCCCGCGCAACGCCACGGGTCTCGTCGACACCCTGGAGAAGGAGGGCTTCGTCCGCAGGGGCCCCGACCCCGCCGACCGCCGGTCCGTCCTCGCCCGCATCACGCCCGCCGGTCTGGCCTGGCTCGAGGCGTTCCGTGCGCCGACCCACCGCGCGATGGCCGCGGTGTTCCACGGCTTCACCGACACCGAGCTCGACCAGCTCCGCCACCTGTGCCTGCGGCTCGTGGAGAACCAGCAGCGCATCGCAGCCCACCTCGCCGCAGCCGAAGGAGACTCCACTCCATGACCACGAACCCGCAGGCGGGCCGCGCCGCCGCCCGTGCCGTCGTGCAGGCCTACCACGAGGCCCGCTTCCGCGGCGACGTGTCCGCGGCCGCGGCCACCCTGGGCGAGCCGTTCCGCTTCAGCAGCCCGCTCATGGCCTCCGACAGCGCCCACGACCACCTCGCCGGCCTGGAGGCGTTCCTGCAGATCGTCACCGGCGTCGAGATGGTCAGCGAGCTGTACGGGGACACCGAGGCGACCTTGGTGTACGACGTCCACACCGCCGTCCCCGCGATCGGCACCCAGCGCACCGCCGAGCACTTCCACCTGACCGGGGGCCGGATCGGCGCCATCCGCCTGATCTTCGACGCCACCCCCTGGCATGCCGTCATGCAGGCCGCGGCCGCCGCCCAGGCCTGACGGGCGCCGGGCGCCGCGGAACACCCCAGGCATATCTTCCGGCCGCGCCTTCAGCCGGCCGACCGCCTCCGGTTGGGCCGGCACCCGACCGCAGGCGAGCTCCTGGTCGAGGGCGAAACCGTCCAACAACTCAGTTGCCGATACCGGCTCATGCCGTGTCTCGTCTGCGTCGTCGCGCCCCAAGGCCCCCTTCCCGAGGGGGACTTGCCGGCCGCGCGGACCGGTCCAAGGCTCAACTACCCCTGCTCGCCATCACCTTCCCGCAGTCGGTCCGTTACGGGTGGTTGTGGGCAGCCGTGGCTGAATTTCCCCGGTGTCCGCCGGTGTTGTACCGGAACACCGTTCTGCACCTGGCATGATCTGCCTTCACGTTACCTGTCGGTAGCGTAACTTCCCCCCAACTGAAGGTCTTACGCACGTGCGCATGCTCGCCAGACGCCTCCTCCTGCCCGGAATCACCACACTGGCGCTCGCCGCCACCGGCTGCTCGTCGACGACGCAGACCGGTGCCGCGGAGCCCGCAGCCCCCGCCGCACTCGCCCCCGCCGCCGACGGCAGCCGGCAGCTCGAAGTGGCCGCGGCCCCCCAGGACGGCCCCGCATCCACCGAGGTGGCCCGCGTCGGCACCGGCAAGGGCGGCCCCGAGAAGGCCTCGCTGAAGGTCGCCTCGTACGACCAGGCGAGCGGCCGGGCCGTCATAGCCAAGGCCTCCCCGGCCCCCTCCTCGTCCTCTTCTTCTTCCTCCCGCTCGTCCGCTTCCCCCACACCGAGCAAGTCCGCGTCCGCGGACAAGCCCGTCGCCGTCGGCGACGTCATCGCCAGCGGGCCGGCCCCCGGCGCCCCCAACGGCCTCCTGGCGAAGGTCACCGAGGTCGTCGGGAAGAACGACCGCGGCACCGAGGTCAAGACCGCGGCCACGCCCCTGTCCTCGGTCCTGAAGGACGACAAGGCCAACGGCAAGGTCGCCGTCGACCCCGCGTCCGTCACGGTCGAGCCCCTGATGAAGGGCGTCACCTTCTCCTGGGCCAAGAGCCAGGGCGTGCGCTTCGGCCCCGAGGGCGCCAAGCTGCCCCTCGGCAACCTCCGGCTCGACGTGAACGCACCGATCGAGACCGCCCCGGACGCCCCCGTCTCGGCCGGCGCCTCCGTCTCCGGCTTCGTCCAGCTCGCCCCCACGGTGGAGTTCTCCTACGACGGCTCCGGCGGCTCCGGCCCGCGCTCGGCCTTCCTCGGCATGAGCGGCGACTGGTCCTCGCAGTGGAGCCTCAAGGGCCACGCCGCCGCGACCACGGGTTCCCCGAAGCGGCTGCCGTTCGCGAAGCTGCACAGCGCCCCGGTCATCCAGGTGGGCCCGGTTCCGGTCGTCGTCAACCTCGACCTGACCTGCTACGTCCAGGTGGAGGCCGACGGCCGCGTCACCCTCGAGGTCTCGCAGGACGTCAAGGGTGACTTCCGTGTCGGCGGCAGCTACGCCACCGGCAAGGGCTGGACCCCGGTCAGCACCTCGGCCGTGCAGAGCTCGCCGGTGAAGGCGAGCGTCACCGCCACCGGCCGCGTCAAGGGCGCCCTCGGCGCCGAGGCCTCCGTCGGCCTGTACGGGGCCGTCGGCGTCACCGCGGACTTCGCCCCGTACGTGCGCGGCGAGGCGGACGCCAAGGCCTCCGCCTCGACCGACGGAAAGACCTCGGTCAGCGGTGCGTGGGCCGTCTACGGCGGCTTCGACCTGAGCGGCAACCTGCAGCTGCAGCTGTCCCTGTTCGGCACGCCGCTCTTCGAGCGCCGCATCCCGCTCGGTTCCCTGAACCGCGAGTGGCCCCTGGCCAGCGGCAAGGTCTGACACCGGGCGCGGCCTGTCACGCCGCGTCCCCTCGCCCCCGCCCCGCCCCCGCCTCCGCCGGCACCGATCCGGCCGCCGGCGGGGGCGGGGTGCTTTCCGGCGGTGCCGCGTTAACCCTCCCCGATGCCTTCCTTAAGCGGGCCTCAAGATCCTGGCCCGGCGCCTCGAACTGCCGTTTTGTCCGGTTCCGGATCGCTAGCGTGCTGCCCCGTCCCCCCATCCCCGCACCGATGAGGCAGGCAGCCACTCATGTCCCGCAACTCCCACCGCCGCAAGGCGACCGGCCCGGCCAAGGCAGCCGGCGCACTGGCCCTCGCGGCCGCCGTCGGCGGTATCGCCATCACCCTCACCGGCACCGCCCAGGCCGCCTCCGTGGGCGCCGCCTTCACCAAGTCCAGCAACTGGAGCACCGGTTACACCGGGCAGTACGTCATCACCAACAACGGCGACAAGCCGCTGGCCGACTGGACCCTGGAGTTCGACCTCCCCGCCGGGACCGCCCTGTCCTCGCTGTGGAACGGCGAACAGACCGTCAACGGCAGCCACGTCACCGTCAAGCCGCCCCGCTGGGCCGGCACCGGACTGGCCGCAGGGGCCTCCACCACCATCGGCTTCGTCACCTCCGCGACGCAGGGCACGCCGGGCAACCCCACCGGCTGCCTCATCAACAAGGTCAAGTGCTCGGCCGGCTCCGGGCCCGCCCCGCAGCCCACCGGCCGCCCGACCACCGCGCCCACGGCCGCGCCCACCCCCACGTCCTCCGCCGCGCCGACCGCCTCGGCCGCGCCGACCTCGCCCGCGCAGAGCTGGACGCTGCCGTCGGTTTCGGAGGCGGCGATGGTACGGCCGTCACCGCTGATGGAGACGGACGTGACCTGGTGGTCGCTGATCGTCA
>NZ_JBEZVK010000136.1:0-8289 GCF_040636955.1 Streptomyces sp. NPDC032472 | reverse complement strand
GTCCGCCGCTCCGCTGACCGCGCTCGGCAGGCGGGCCCTCGGGATGCGGATCTCCCCCGCCCTCGTCCTGGGGTGGCGTGCCGCGTTCCACCGCCGCGGCAGGACGCCGGCGGCGGTGCTCCGGCTGGCCCTGCCGCTGGCGCTCATCACCGTCGCGCTCGTGTCGTGGTCGACGCTGGACCAGTTCCGCAGCCGGCCCGCCGGCGTGGGGCTGCCCGCGGCACTGACCGTACGGGCGGAGCAGCCGGCCGGGCCGTCGGACGCGGAGCTGGAGAAGACCCTCGCGGCGGTCCCGGGCGTGGCCGCGGTCCATCCGGGCGCTGAGACGGCGGCGCTCGTACCGGGCCAGACCGGCACCATCACGCTCCGCGGGCTGGGCACGGCCGGGCACCCGTACCCCTCCGCGGTGGTGGAGGGGCGCGCGGTCGAGGGACCCGACGAGGCGGTGGCCGGACAGGGGCTGCTCGATCTGCTCGGGGTCCGGGTCGGGGACTGGGTGCGGATGACCGTCGAGGGACGCCCGCAGATCCTGCACCTGGTCGGCCGCACCATCGAGCCCGAATCCGGCGGCCGCGTCATCACCACGACGCTCGACGCGCTGCGGGAGGGCGATCCGCAGCTGCGGACCGGCTTCCACGCCGTGGAGCTGCGCAAGGGCGCGGACCCGCGGGCCGTGAGCAGCAGGCTCGCCGGGGCGGGGGGCGGCGCAGTGGAGATACGGGAGACGCCCAATCCCGCGGACCGGCTGGAGCCCGCCCGCGCGGTGATCGCCGCCCTGATCGGTGTGCTGGCGCTGATCGGGCTGACCGAGCTGCTGACGCTGATCGGCACCGGTGTACGCGAGCGGGGCCGGGACCTGCTCGCACTGAAGGCGATCGGGCTGACACCCCGGCAGATCGGGGCGGTGGTCGTGACGGCCGCGGGGCTCACCGCGCTCGTGTCCGCCGTGGTCGGCACGGCGGTGGGAGCGCTGTCCGGTCGCTGGCTGGTGGACCGGCAGGGCGCCTCGAGCGGGATCGGCGCGGGCATCGCCCACCTGCCGCCCCTGCCCGTGCTGTCCGCGGTGGTCCTCGGGGCGGTCCTGGGCGCGGTGGCGGCCGCGGCCCTGCCGGCGACACGGGCGGCGCGCAGCCGCCCGGCGGACTCCCTGAACGAGACCTTCTGAACCTACGCAGCCGCCGACCCGGTGGCCGGCCGGCGCCGGGTGCGCAGGACGCGCCGGCCCAGCGCGCGCAGCAGGCGGACGTACGGTGACCAGCGGGCCGGTCGGGACACGGTGCCGGTGCAGGCGAGTTCCGCGCGGTCGAGGGCGTCCTCCACGCAGGCGTCGTGCAGCGGGCGCCAGACCAGCGGCCAGCTGAGGCGGGCCGGGCCGCCGGTGGTCATGGTGAGGGTGTGGTGGAGCACCGTGCGCTCGGGGCCGGAGGGCAGTACGGCCAGTTCGTGGAAGCCGTGGAAGCCCCGCGGCCCGGTGAAGGCGAAGCGGATCCACCGCCCCGGCGCGTACCCGGCCACGCTGTAGCGCACCGGCCCGTGGCCGCCCACCGCGCCGGCGGCCAGCGGGCGGTCGAACTCCATGGGCGCCCAGGCGCGGCCGGGCCACAGCCGGTCGCCGTCGCCGCTCGCGAGGGTGTCGAGGAGGGCCCCGACCTCCTCCTCCGTCGCGGGCAGCAGGCGCTCGTGCACGTTGTGGACGCCCATGCGTCCTCCCTCCTCCGAGTTTTGGAGAGATCTCTCCAATAAATTGGAGGGTACTCTCTGTTTCATGGCGAGACCACCCCGCTTCGATTCCGATCTCCTCCTCGACGCCGCCGTGGGTCTGACCGCTGCCGGCGGACCGGCCGCCGTGACCATGTCGGCGGTCGCCAAGGCCGTCGGCGCTCCGAGCGGCTCGGTCTACCACCGCTTCGCCGGCCGCCCGGCGCTCCTCGCCGAGGTGTGGCTGCGGACCGTCGAGCGCTTCCAGGAGGGCTACTTCGCCGTCCTCGACGGCGGCGCCGAGCCCCGCCGGGCCGCCTGCTCCGCTGCCCGGTACGTGGTGGCCTGGAGCCGGGAGCATCCGCACGAAGCCTCGCTCCTGCTCTACGGCGCGGCCGATTTCGGCCGCGCCGACTGGTCCGAGGAGCACCGGCGCCGCGCCGACACGGGCAACGCCCGGGTGATCGCCTCCCTGGCCGCCCTCGCCGATGCCCTCGGTGTTCCGGCCGGGGACGCGCAGGGCCGGGACCGGGTGGCGCTGGCCCTGATCGACCTGCCGCTGTCCGTGGTCCGCCGCCACCTGCGTGCCGACACGCCCTTGCCGCCGCACGCCGAGGAGCTGACGGAGGCGTGCACGGCCGCACTGCTGGCCTGACCCCAGCCACGCTTGGGCGTCATGCCGCCCGCAGGGCCTCCGTCGCCTCCTTGGACAGGCTCACCCGTACGAGGGCCGCCGCCAGCCGGGCGTGGTCCTTCGGCGGCACCAGCTTCCCCAGGCCTTCCGGCGAGTGCGGCAGCCCCAGGTCGGCGGCGGTCGCGCAGGAGCGCTCGTCGAAGAACGGGCGCAGCTCCGGCCACACCGCCTGGGCCTCCCGGCAGAAGATGTCCGCGCCCACCGGCCCGATCCTCGGCACCTCCTGCACGAGCGCGCGCAGCTCGGCGGTGTCGCCGGCGGCGGCCTCGCGCAGGTGCCGCAGGTCGCCGTGGAAGCGGTCGAGCACCAGCTCGGCGCCCTCGCCGAGGGCGGTGGCGGTGCTCTCGTCGTAGCGGACGTAGTGCGCCCGCCCGAGGGCGTCCACGCGGTCCTGCCAGCGGGATCCGGCCATCGCCCGGGGCGTGCGCAGTCCGGCCGCGAACAGCTCCCGGGCGGCGGCGGTGGCCGTCTCCGCCCTGATCCGGACCGAGCACAGGACCGTCAGCACGAGGAGCCGGTACAGCGGTGCGGGCTTGTCGCGCAGGGTGATCCCGGCTTCGTCGGCGTAGGTCCGCCCGTGCTCCCGCAGCAGCGCGGCGGTCACCTCGGCGGTCCCCATCGCACGCCCTCGACCTCAGTGCCCGAAGCGCAGGCGCCTGCGGGAGCGCCGGGTCCCGGCGGCTGCCGCCTCGTCCTCGCGGCCGGACCGCCCGTCCACGTCGGCCGTGTCGTCCATGGCGCTCTCGTTCCGCGCGCTCCCGTTCCGCGCGCTCCCGTCCCGCTGGCCTGACGCCGCGTCCGGCCGCTCGCGCAGGTCGCTGCGCCCGTCCGCTTCCTGCGTCTCGTACGGTTCGGGCGCCGCCCGCGGCGCCGGCCGACGGGCGCCCCGCAGGAGTTCCCTGCGCCGGGCGGCCCGGGTGGATCCTGCCTTGATCATGCCGAAGGCGAGGCCGAGGATCACCATCAGCGCGATCCCGGCGAGGAAGACGGCCAGGCTGTTCACGGTGGCGATCCCCTGGCCGAGGATCGTTGCGTGGTACACCGGGCCGTCGGTGTTGTCCGCGATCAGCAGCCCGATGAAGGCTCCGGTCGCCCCCATGAGCAGCAAACCCAGCACCAGCATGGCGCACGTCCTTCCGTGAACCGGCCCCTCTCCTACGGCCCGCGCCTACCCCCCAGGCCGCGTCCGACTCCTGCGCGCACGGACCGGGCGGACGATATATCCCCTGCTTTTGGACGTCCCGGGCCCGAGGAGCAGTAGCGCGCGTGTCAGGCGGCCGCGGCCCGCCGGATCGCGTCGAGCGCACGCCCGACGTCCTCGTCCGTCGTCGACCAGTTGCTCACCGAGATCCGCATGACGCGCCGGCCCTGCCACGTGGAGCCGCTGATCCACGTCGTGCCGTCCTCCAGCAGCCGGGCGAGCACCCGCTCGGTGCGGAGTTCGCTGCCGAACTCGGCGCACACCTGGGTGAAGACGACGTCGTTGAGGACCGTCGCACCGTCGATCTCCGCGATGCCGGCGGCGAAGGTACGGGCGTGCCGGCACAGCCGCTCGACCAGGTCGGCCACGCCCGACCGGCCGAGGGACCGCAGCGCGGCCCACACGGTGAAGGCCCTGCCGCGCCGGGAGAGCTCGGGGACCTTGTCGATGGGGTCGCCCTCGTCGGCCTGGATGAGGTAATCGCCGCGCAGGCCCATAGCCGCCCGGACGGCGGCCGGGTCGCGCACGATCGCGAGCCCGCAGTCGTACGGGACGTTCAGGGTCTTGTGGGCGTCGGTGGCCCACGAGTCGGCGTCCGCGCAGCCGGCCACCAGGTGGGCGAGGGCCGGGGAGGCGGCCGCCCAGAGCCCGAAGGCGCCGTCGACGTGCACCCATGCACCCGCCTCACGCGCGGCACGGATCGCCTCGGCGAAGGGGTCGAAGGCCCCGGTGTGGATCTCCCCGGCCTGGAGGACCACGAGCGTGGGGCCGCCCGCGGCCCCGGCCGCCAGGGTGCGCCACAGGGCCGCGGGGTCGATGCGGCCCTGGTCGTCCGTCGGCACCGTTTCCGGTGCGCCGAGGCCCAGGTAGCGCAGCGCCAGGTCGACGGCCATGTGCCGGTCCCGGCCCGCCACGGCGCGCACGGCCGGCGCACCGGCGAGCCCGTCGCGGGCGGCGTTCCAGCCGGCGCGGGCCAGCACCGCGTCGCGTCCGGCGGCGAGGCAGGTGAAGTTCGCCATGGTCGCGCCGGTGGTGAAGCCGACGGCGCTGCCGGCGGGCAGGCCGAGCAGATCGAGCAGCCAGCCGCCGGCGATGTCCTCCACGGCCGAGTAGGCCGGCGAGGCGGCGCGCATCACGCAGTTCTGGTCCCAGGCGCTGACCAGCCAGTCCGCGGCCAGCGCGGCCGGTTCCGTGCCGCCGACCACGAACCCGTGGAAGCGGCCGCTGGGAAAGGCGGTGAGCCCGGGCTCGCAGGCGGTGGCCAGCAGGTCGACGACCTCGGCGGGGACGCTCGGACCGTCGGGCAGTGCGGTGCCGAGCGCGCGTACGATCTCGTCGACCGCAGCGCGGGCGGGGACCGGGCGGTCGGACAGGCTGGCCAGCCAGCGCAGGGCGTGGTCGTACGCCTGCCGGAGCGCGGCCTCGCGCGCGTCCATATCTCGGACTATGGGACAGCCGCCGGGCCCCCGCAAGCCGTCAGGATCCCGGGGCGGCACCGCCCCGCGCCGGGCGGCCGGGCCCCGACTCGTCGGGGCCGAGGGCGCGGACGATCCGGGCGGGGTTCCCGACGGCCAGCACTCCGGGCGGGAGGTCCTTGACGACCACGGATCCGGCACCGACCACGGTGTTCTCCCCGATGGTGACGCCGGGGCAGACGATCGCACCGCCGCCCAGCCAGACGTTGTCCCCCACGGTCACCGGCAGGCCGCGCTCCCAGCCGGCCCGCCTGAGCTCGGGGTCGAGGGCGTGCACGGGCGTCAGCAGCTGGACGTTCGGCCCGATCTGGACGTCCGAGCCGACGGTGATCGGGGCGGTGTCGAGGAAGACCGCGTTGAAGTTGACGAACGTACCGGCGCCGATCCGGATGTACCGGCCGAAATCACAGTGGAAGGGCGGCCGGATCCGGACCCCCTCGCCCACCGACCCGAGCAGCTGCCGCAGGAGGGCGTCCCGCTCCTCGGGCGTGAGCGGTCCCTGCGCGTTGTACTGCGCGCAGAGCTCGGTGCGGCGCAGGGTTTCGGCGGCGAGCTCGGGATCGTCCGGGAGGTACCAGTCGCCGGCCAGCATGCGCCGCTTGTTCTCGCCCACGGGTGACCTCCGCTCGCCGGGCGCCTGCGCGTACGCTCGCCCAGGACCGCCCCGCGCGTCAAGGCGGCGCGAGGGCGCAGGAAGCGGCCCACACCCGCCGGGCGGAGGGCCTCGGAAGAGGGGGAAGCGGATGAGGGTCGGCGCGTACCTGGCACATCCCAGGGCGGGGAGTTTCAACCACGCGTTGTTCGCGGCCGTGACGGAGGAACTGGCGGCGCACGGCTGCGAGGTCGTCGTACACGACCTGTGCGCAGAGGGGTTCCCGCCGGCCCTGACCGCGGCGGAGACCGGGACGGTCGAGGACGCGGGCGCCTCGGCCGACGGGCAGGTGGCGGCCCACTGCCGGGAGGTGGCCGGGCTGGACGCGCTGGTGTTCGTCCACCCCAACTGGTGGGGCATGCCCCCGGCGGTGCTGGCGGGCTGGATCCAGCGGGTGCTGGTCCCGGGGGTGGCCTACAAGCTCGGCACGGCCGACGGGGAACCCGCCGGGCTGCTGCGGGCCGGCCGGGCCCTGGTGCTGAACACCTCCGACACTCCCGCCGAACGCGAGGCGGGCGAGTTCGGGGATCCGCTGGAGCGCATCTGGTCGGCGTGCGTGCTGCCCTACGTCGGAGCGGCCGACGTCCGGCGCCGGGTCTTCCGTACCGTCACCGACTCCTCGGAGGCACAGCGCGCGGCCTGGCTCGCAGAGGCCCGCAGCCTCGCCGCGGAGCTGGTCTGCAGCTGAGAGGTCCAGCAGGCGGCGCCGATCGGGGAGCCGCTCTCGGCCGTGAGGGACTGCTGGAGCAAGGGCGGTGCGCCCGGCGGCGGTTCCTCCGCGTGCGCGGGTGCGGCAAGGCATTGACGCCGATATGGCGAAGGCCCCTCCTGCCGGGTGGCTCCGCGGCAGGAGGGGTCGAACGGCACCGGTCAGGTGCGGTAGGCGAAGTAGCGCGCGTTCGGGTAGGACGCGATGATGCTCGCGAGCGACTTCCGGTACGTGTTGGTGGAGTGGTAGGTGAGGTACGGCATTCCGGCGCCGCTGCGGTACGTCACCATCATGGAGTGGTCCTTGGACCCGTCCTTGTTGAAGTCCACCTGCACGATGTCGCCGACGTCCGCCTGGTAGACGTTCGCCAGGTTGGCGGCCCGCTGGTTGGACAGCGTGAACCAGGCCCACTCGTTGACGCCGACCCAGGAGTCGGACTGGCGGGTGCCGTCGTACCACCAGTTGCGGTAGTCCGAGGAGGAGCCGGGAACCGGCGTCCAGCCGCCCGCCTTCAGCGCCTGGCTGATGAAGTTGGTGCAGTCGCCGCCGGCGCCGCTGAACTTCCGGTACGCCGGGTTGTAGCTGCTCCAGTACTTCTCCGCGTACTTCGCCATGGCGGCGTAGTCGTAGGCACCGCCGGTCATGGCCTTGGGCTTGGCCGGGGCGGGGTACTTGGTGGAGGCGGGCGTGCCGTCCGGGTACTGGTTCCCGTCGTCGTTGACCGTCGCCACCTTCGCCGCCACGGGCTCGTTGACCGCGACGACGCCGCTGTCCTGGGACTTGATCGAGGTCAGCTCCCAGGCACCGCCCTTCTTGCTGGTGAGCGTCAGCTCGTACTTCGTCTTGAAGTCCGTGTTGGCCGGCTCGTCCCCGCGCACCTTCTTGTAGGTGAGCGTGGTGTGCTCGGTGACCTGGACGGTCGCCTTGCCGCCGACCACCGTGGCCTTGTCCACGGCGACCGTGGTGTCGGCGTCGGTGTAGGCCTCGCCGAGCTCCGCCAGCCGCGTCTTTCGGGACTTCAGCGACTGGATCGCCGCGGCCTCGTCCTTCTTCAGCTGGTCCGACAAACGCGTCTTCGAGGAGTTATGCCCCGCATGCCCCGAATTGCGGTGGCCTGCCTGGTCTTCGACGAGGGCGTCGGTGCGCTGCGACAGCACGTCGTCGGCTATGCGGCCGAAGGCGTCTGCCGTGGCGCGGTCGGCGTCGTGGGGCCCGGGCTCCGCGGTAGCGGAGTAGGCGAACAGGCTGCCCGACACCAGGGCTACGGTCAGGGCCGCACCAGCGGCGAGCCTGAACCTCTTTGGTATCACTACTTTTCCCCTTGTCACCCGGTCCACACGAACCGGGGGACGGAATCTTCGCACAAGTAGGCGACGTTTTCTTTGCGTTCCGCTTCGGCGATCACGCTCCGGCCGCAGTCGCCCCGTGCGCGCCGCCGGCTGCCTCCGCTTCGCGGCCCGGCCGGCGCCGGGCCGCCGGCCGGCGGGGCCGCGGACGGGTCCGGCGCGAAGCGACCCACCACCCGTCACGGCTCACAGCATGTGCATCTAGGGTGTGCGGGAAAAGCACGGCAGAGGGGCATTCGCAGTGGGCAGGCAGGATACGTCCGGAACAGGACGGTCACGCGGCGGTCAGGTCACCCCGGGAGGCAGCGGCGGCGCCCCGTCGGGCCGCCGCGGGGCGTCCGGCACGCGCCGCCGGCCCCGCAAGGGGTCCGGTCGGCGCTGGGGGCTTCCCCCGGCGCTCCGGACGGCGTTCGCGTCGGCCCTCTCGGCCCTGGCGCCGGTCCTCGCCGCGGTGCGCCCGCAGCTGCGCCGCCTGCGGCCCGCGTACCCGCGGCCGGGCCGCAGCGGCTGGCGC
>NZ_JBEZVK010000135.1:0-8358 GCF_040636955.1 Streptomyces sp. NPDC032472 | reverse complement strand
GGCGCGGGTGCCCCGCCGGGGCGTCGCCCCCGACGCCCCGGCCGAGCCCCCGCTGCGCGGATCCCCCTGACGCCGCGGGCGAAGCCCCGTTGCGCGGGTCCCCCGGTACCAGTGGCCGGCGCCCGTGCCGCCGGCAAAGGGGCGGCGAACCCGGCGGGCGGACGCTCGTTGTGTCGGTATGCAGCAGTTGCCGATCGACGCGGCGCCCGGGGTCGGGGAGCGGGCCGATGCTGCGGCCGATGCCGCTTGTCATCTCTACGACGCCGTCGCGCCCTTCCGTTCCGCCGGGCCCTCGGGGACCGCCGGGCCCGGCGGGTGGAGCCTTACTGCCGCGGAGGACGCCGCCGAGACCATCGAGACCACCGCGCACGCCCTCGCGCTCATCCACCCGCAAGCCGAGGTCATCCTGGCCCCCGTGCACGCGGCCCTGGCCGATCTGCGCCGTCGGCTCGCGCTCCCGCCCGCGGACGCGCTCGGCGCCGAGGAGGCCACCGCGCTGCCCCGCGCGGTGGGCAACCCGCGCCGGACCCGCTGGGTCCGGGTCGTCACGCCCCCGCTGCCCCGGCAACAGCCTTCTCGTACAGGTTCCTGACGTCCGTGCCGAAGTACGAGCTGTACGAGGTGTCCGCCGTGTCCCCGCCGGTCTTCCAGCCGCCGATGACCCCGACGACGTCGCCCGTCTCGGTCTCCTTGTCGTAGCGGGTCAGGAACGGACCGCCGCTGGTCCCCCCCGGGTATCCGGTGCAGTCGATCCGCAGGAACGAGCCGGGAATCCCCGGGTCGGTGCTGGTGAACCTCGTCGTCCGGTTGACGCACAGCCGCGGGCGGGCCGCCGACGCCGGATAGCCGATCAGCGACACCTGCGGGTGCTCGTACGGGGCGCCGGTCACCAGCCGGTTCCCGCCCACCACCTCCTCGACCGGGAACCCGTCCGCGTCGGGGCCGACCTGCGCGAAGGCCACGTCGAGGGTGGCGGCCTTGTCGGCGCCCAGGCTCTTGTAGCGCGGGTCGATCCACACCTTCGACCGCCCCTCGGCGTCCCGCAGCACCGGGAACATGCCGTACGGCTGCGGGTTCTCCGCGGTGTACAAGGGCACGAACGCCACCTGCCGGGCGTCGGTCCCCAGCAGGCAGTGCGCCGCGCTGAGCACCAGGTTGCGGCCCGGGGAGGTGACCACGCTCGCGGTGCAGAAGTACGCGCCGCTGCCCTTCATCACGAACATCCGGCCGACGACCGGGATCCCGTCGAAGTCCGCGCCCGTCCCGGGGTCGGCGCCCGGCACCTGGGCCGCCCCGGCGTTGATGGGGGCCGCCGACGCCATCCGGTCCGCCGTCCAGAAGTCCTCCGCTTCCCGGGCGGACCACCGGCCGGTCGCCGGCGGGGCGCCGCTGCCGCTGCCGCTGCCCGCCTCGGCCTCGGGCAGCGGCCCGCCGGGCAGCAGCAGGGCGGCCGCCACCGCCGCCACCGTCAACACACGTCGCATGTCGGGCTCCTCTAGATGGCCTGGGGGAAACGGAACAGCCGGCCCGGGTCGTAGGCGCGCCGGACCTCTTCGAGGCGTGCGAGGTTCGACCCGTGGTAGGCCTCGCGCCAGGCGGGCAGCTTCGGGTCGGTGTAGTTCTGGTACGCGCGCCCGCTCGCCCAGGGGCGCAGGTCCTGCCAGAGCCCGTCGAGCCAGCGCTGGTGGCGGTCGGTGTCGCCCGGCGCCGCGGCCTGAGGCCAGTAGGCGAGGTACTGGGTGAGGAAGGCGCTGTCGCGGTGCACGAACGCGGTGTCGGCGGCCGCCGGCCGGTTCACGGCGCCGCCGCACTCCCCGGTGAACTGCACGACGCCGAAACCGCCGGGCGGCACGTCGCGGCCGTACCGCCGGACGGCGGCCAGCACGGCGGCGACACCGGGGTCCGGGAGGCCGGCCGGGCTCCAGAAGTCGGAGCGGGCGGCGTACGAATCGCGGCCGACCTGCCCCTCGGGCGTGCGGCCGGGCAGCGTTCCCGGCAGGTGGCATTGGGCGGCGGTCCGCTCCGCGCAGCCCGACAGGACCCGCAGGGTCTCCTCGTAGCCGGCGACGGTGGTCCGGGAGTCCTGCGGCGGGCTGCCGACCAGGTCGGCCAGGCGGGTCAGCTGGCGCTCCAGCTCGGCCCGTCCGTCGAGGCACAGTACGTACACCGTCGGGGGCGGTGGTGGCGGGCCGGCCTCGAACAGGAACTCCACCCGGCTCCACAGCGGTTCGGGCAGCCCGGCCAGCCAGCGCTGCCAGCCGCGCAGCAGCGCCGCGGAACCGGCGTCGGGCCAGCGGAGTTCGGCGCGGGCGCAGTCGGCGGCCGGGTGGGTGCGGAAGCGGAACTCGGTGACGACGGCGAAGTTGCCGCCGCCGGCGCCGCGCAGGGCCCAGAACAGGTCCGGGTCCCGGGCCGCGTCGACCTCGCGGACGGTCCCGTCCGGGGTGACGGCGGTCAGGCCGGTGAGGCGGTCGGAGGTGGTCCCGTACGCGCGGGAGGCGAGGCCCAGGCCGCCGCCGAGGGTGAGCCCCGCGATGCCGACGGTGGGGCACAGGCCGGTCGGCAGGCCGAGGCCGCGGCCGGCCAGGGTCCGGTTGACGTCGCCGAGCCGGGCGCCGGCCCCGATCCGTACGCCGGTCCCCTCGACGGTCAGGCCGGCCATGGCCCCGACGTCGACGACGAGGCCGCCGGCGCGGGTGGACCAGCCGGCGTAGCTGTGGCCGCCGCCGCGCGGCACCACGGGGACCGCCGAGCGGCGGGCGAAGTCCAGGCAGACGGCGACGTCGCCGGCGTGTGCGGGGTAGGCCACCGCGGCCGGGGCGACGGTGTCGTACCGGGGCTGGAACAGCTGCCGGGCCTCGGCGTAGTCGCGGTCGCCGGGCAGGACGACCCGCCCGTCGATCCCCCGGGCGAGCGCCCCGAAATCCGGCCCCCGTGCGGGCACCGCCGCGCCGACGGCCGCGAGGACGGCTGCGGGGGCGCTGCCCAGGAGTTGGCGTCGACGCAGGCTCACCCCTCCTTCCTGCCATCGCCCGCCCGGATCGCGGCGAAGGCAAGCCCGTGCCGCCGCGACAGCCCCCCAAACGGCCCACGCCCCACCTCAGGCTGGGCCCGGCCGCCCCCACCGGCGCGGGGGTCCGGCCAACCCCACCTCGCCGCCACCTGGGACGGGGGTCCGGCATTTTCAGCCTCGCCGGCGTTTGAGGCGCGGGTCCGGGCGGAGCCCGGTGCCCGGCGGAGCCGGGTTTCCTGGGGCGCTGCCCTACCCCAGACCCCGTGCCTCAATCGCCGACGGGGCTGAGTTTGCTGACCTCCCGCTTCGATAGCCGTGGGGCAGACTGGCCCGCCTTTGTTTGGGCGGCAGGCTGAGTCGAGCCGCGTCGGCCTTGTGTTGGGGGCCGGCTGTGGCGCCGTGTGGGACGGGGGTCCGGCATTTTCAGCCTCGCCGGCGTTTGAGGCGCGGGTCCGGGCGGAGCCCGGTGCCCGGCGGAGCCGGATTTCCTCGGGCGCTGCCCCAGGGCCCCCGCCTCAAACGCCGGCGGGGCCGAGATTGCCGCCCCCCGCTGCGACAGCCGTGCCGGCAGACATGGAAACCCCTCGCACAGGGGGCGGGCTGAGCCGAGCCGGCCTAGGGGTTGCGGCCAGACCCGCCGAGGCCTGGGGCGGGGGCCCGGAGGGCCGCCTCGTGGGCCGCCGCTTCCAGGCGGGTGCGGTGGGCGTCCCACCAGGCGGGCCCCTCGGCCGGAACATAGGGCTCGCCGGCCCGCAGGCCGGTGGCCCCGTCGACGAGTTCGCGGACGATGTCGGCATGCCCGGCGTGCCGCTGCGTCTCGGCGGTCATGTGGACCAGGGCACGGTGCAGCGACAGCTCCGCCCGCTTCCCGAACGGCACCCGGCCCGTAGCCTCCAGGTCCAGGGCCTCGATCGTTTCGTCCGAGTGCGCCCACGCGGCCCGGTAGAGGCCGGTGATCTGCTCGCGTGATTCCTCCGGCCCGGCCCACAGGTCCGCGTTCGGCTCGGCGTCCCCCGTGACCCACAGCCCCGGGGCCTCGAACGGGCGGCCGAACGTCGCGCCGAAGTACAGGGCCTCGGCGCCCGTGACGTGCTTGACCAGGCCCAGCAGGTTGGTGCCGGTCGGGGTCATGGGGCGGCGGACGTCGTACTCCGAGAGGCCTTCCAGCTTCCAGAGCAGCGCGTCGCGGGCGTCCTGGAGGTAGATGCGCAGGTCGTGCTTGGCGGCGGATGCGGTCATGCGTGCAGTGTGTCGGGCGGCCGATGTCCGCGCACCGGGGTTTCCACCGCTCACCTGCGGGGCAAGCCCGCCTCACCCCCCGGCCAGCGGGTTCGGCAACTCCGCCCACTGGTCGCCCGGGACGCCCGGGCTGAGCCGCATCAGGGTGAGCGCCTTGGTCGGCAGCGGGCCGCCCAGCAGCGCCCCGGTGTCGGCGGTGACCGGGAGCCCGGCCGCCTCGGCCAGCATGTCGCCGAAGGCCGCGGCCGAGCCGGCGGTGGCCCCGAGTGCCCCCGTCAGGAGCGAGCCGAACAGCTTGCGCCGCAGCACCGTGACGTCGTCGTCGACGAGACGGCCCGACACCGGCGGCACCGGCAGGCCGTGCCGGGCGAGCCGGGCCGGGCTGATCCGGATGTCGGCGAGGTCCCGGTAGACCAGCCGCACCGGGGCGTCGTCGGCGGCGAGCACGACGAGGAGGTTCTGCCCGTGGGCCTCCAGCGCCACCCCGAGGTCCAGCACCCGCAGGCAGACGGAGAGCGCCAGGCGGGCGAAGCCGGCCCGCCAGGCCGCCGACCGCGCGAACGGGGCGTCCGCCAGCACGGCGACCGGGACGACCCGCTCGCCCGCCGCGGCATCCGCGTACACCTCCGGCGGCTCGCGCAGCACGGCCGCCAGGTCCGGGGTGTGCGCGGTGACGGCCCCCAGGGTGCGGGTGATGTGCAGCCGCCCGTCGAGCCGTGCGCAGAGCTCCTGCGCGAAGGCGGACACCGCGGCCGCCGTCTCGATCGAATAGCCCGAGATGTCCCGTACGGAGGAGGTGAGCCGGGTGCTCAGCGCCGTCTTCACGTGCGGCCCGCCCGACACCGGGCTGAGCGTTCGCAGCGACATCAGCGGGTGCGCCGCGTACCCGGCGCGCAGGGCGTCCGGATCCCGGCCCGTCTGCTTCAGGACATGCCGGGCCTGCCAGGGGTGTACGGGCACGAGGATCCGGCCGCCGTCGCGCAGTTCGGCCGGCCAGCCGCCCGCGACCAGGCATTCCGTGGCCGCAACGGCGGCCAGGCCGAGCGTGACGACCGGCCGGTGCTCCGGTGCGTACGCGAGCTGCTCGGCCACCGTGAACCCCGGACGGGAGCGGCAGTTGGGGTGGTAGGGGTGCCCGTCGACGATCCGCTGCTCCCACTCCCAGGTGGTCCCCGGCTCCGGCTCCGGCGCGGCCGGCTGCCCGGCCCGCGACAGGGCCAGTGAGGCGGTGCTGTCGTCGAGTTCGGCGGCGAACGCGTCCCCGTGCGGTACGCCCAGGGCGCTCATCAGCCGTCCGGCCTGCCGGTACGAGACGCCGTCGAGGAGCAGCTCGTCCACCGTGGCGGCGGTCGTGTACGGGTCCGCCGCCGGGCCTTCGAGCCGCCTGCCCCCGGCCAGCAGGAGGGTGATGCCGTCCGGGCCCCGCTCGCGCCGCACCACCCAGGGCAGCGGTTCGAAGGCCAGCGCCCGCCACAGCCGGGTCAGCACCGCGGCCCGGGCGCCGCCGAGCGCGGCGCCGTACGGGCCGGCCAGCGCGGGGCGCACCTCGGCCAGTTCGGCGGATACGGCCTCTTCGGCCGGGGAGTGGGGGAGGTTCATGCTGGGGTGCAGGGCCCTGTTCCTCTCGCGGGTCATTGTGGTGATCACGTCATCATCGCGGATACTTAAGATCACGGCCGGTGGTACGCCCTGCGCACCCCGGCGCACTGGATGGACCGAATGGAATCCGTGGACCTCAACGCCGCAGCCGACGCCCTTGCCGCCACCCCGCTGCTCAACTGCCTGTTGCGGGAGGCGACCGACCCGGAGGGCGGGGACGTCCACCGGCTGCGCGGCAGCGGCCGGCTGCTGCGGGTGCGGGGCGGGCGTCGGCCCGTGCGCCCCGAACTGGGCACGGCGGACGGCTGGCGGGCGCTCAGCCACACCGAGCTGGTGAAGCTGACCGCCGACGAGCTGCACCGGTACACGGGCACCGGCAACGACGAGCTCCCGGTCGAGATCGCCGACAGCCGCGAGACCGTCGCCGCGCTGCTGGCCGCCCGCGCCGCCGCCGAGCCCCCGCAGGACCCGTACGTGCTGTCCGAGCAGTCCCTCGTCATGGGACACCCCTACCACCCGGCGCCCAAGGCCCGGGGCGGCGCGCCCGCCGCGAGCTGGCTGCCGTACGCGCCGGAGGCCCACGCCCGCTTCCCGCTGGTCTTCCTCGGGCTGCGCGAGGACCAGGTCGCCGAGGAGGGCGGGGCGGGCGCGGCCGCGGCGGTCGACGCGCTCGCCGACCTGGCGGACGGCCCGCGCCCGCCCGCCGGCTACCGGCTACTGCCCGCCCATCCGTGGCAGCTCGACCTGGTCGGCGGCTCGCCCGCGGTCCGGGCGGCCCTCGATGACGGGCGGCTGCTGCGGCTCGGCACGGGCCGGCTGCCGGTGTGGCCCACCGCCTCCGTACGGACCCTGTACGTGCCCTGCCCCGACTCCGGCCCGGGCCCCGATGCGTTCGTGAAGTTCAGCCTCGACGTCCGCATCACCAACGACGTGCGCCGGCTGTGGCGGCACGACCTGCTGAAGCTGCGCCGGGCCGACGAGGCCGTGGCGGCCGGGTTCGCGGCCATGCGGCGCGCGGGCTCGAACGCGGCCTGGCTGTCGGACCGCGGCTACCGGACCGCCGCCTTCGCCTTCGAGGAACTCGCGGTGCTCGTGCGCGACGGACTGCGGGCGCACGTGGAGCCGGGGGCGACCCCGCTGCTCGCCGCGTCCCTGGCGGAGGGCTTCGCCGGCAGCCCGCTGGCCCGCACCCCCGATCCGGCCGGCTGGTGGCGGGCCTACCTGCGCCGGGTGGTGCCGCCGGTGCTGGAGCTGTTCGACCGGCACGGCGCCGTCCTGGAGGCCCACCTGCAGAACACCCTGGTCGCCTGCGATGCGCAGGGCATGCCGGTGCAGGCCCTGTTCCGCGATGCGGAAGGGGTGAAGCTGCTGCCGGAGCCGGGTCGGGCGGCCGCCTGGCAGCGGCTGGTCTACTGCCTGGTCGTCAACCACCTGGCGGAGATCGCCGGGGCGCTCGCCGAGGCGCACCCCGGGATGGCCGGGCGGGTGTGGCCCGCGGCGCGCGAGGAGTTCCTGCGCTACGACGCCGAGCGCGGCCTGCCCGAGATCGCGGAGCTGCTCGCGGCCCCGTCCCTGCCGGCCAAGACGAACCTGCTGCTGCGCTGGACCCGGGCGGACGGCGCGGACGCCCGCTACCTACCGCTGCCCAATCCGCTGCGGTCGTAGGGCCGGTCCCGCGGAGCGGCGGGATCCGGCCAAGGTGGGGCGCGGCCCCGACACACCCTCTCCCAGAGGTATAGACCAATGCTACGTTGGGCGGGCAGACCGCGCATTCCTTGACCACCCGTCAGAGGAGCAGCCATGCCCTCCCCTTCACGGGGCGGCGGCCCGGCCGCCATGCCCAAGTACCAGCGGATCGCCGCAGCGCTGCGGCACGAAATCGAGCACGCCGAGCACGGACCCGGCGGCAGACTTCCCTCGGAGCGCACCCTGGCCGCCCGCTACCGGGTCAACCGGCAGACCGTACGGGCAGCGCTGCAGCAGTTGCGCGAGGAAGGCCTCATCGTCACCGAGCGCCGGGGGACGCGGTCGGCGGTCGCGATGCAGCCGGCCGGGCGGGGGCGTGCGCTGGGCGGGGCCCTGCAGGCGTACGGGGTCGCGCCGACGGGCGAGGTCCTGGCGGCGTACGGGGTCGCGCCGACGGGGGGAGTCCTGCCGGGGTACGGAGCCGCGCCGACGGGCGGGGCGCTGCCGGGGTACGGGGCCGACCGGGCGGACCGGGCGCTCACGGTGGACCGGCACGGCGAGACGGCGGACCGGCACGGCGAGGCGGCGGAGCGGCACGGCGAGGCGGCGGTTCGCGGCAGGGCCGCGGAGCGGCGCAGCGAGGTGAACGAACTGCTCCCGGAGGACCGGCCCGGCTGGGTGGACCACGTGCTGCCGCCGGTCCGGCCCGGTGGGGCGGGCCAAGGGTTCCCGACGGAGCAGCACGGCGGGGCGGCCGACCGGCCCGGCCGGGTGGCCCCGGCACCGGCGGCGAGCCCCCGCGCACCGTCCGACGGCACCGC
>NZ_JBEZVK010000134.1:0-8677 GCF_040636955.1 Streptomyces sp. NPDC032472 | reverse complement strand
CGCGGCGGGCCCCACCCGCGCCGCCCGCCCGCCGGGGCGGGGCCCGCGGCCCCCCCCCGCGACAGGGCCCGGTCGGCGGAGCTCTCCAGCGCGGCGGCGACCTGCTCGTCCGGCCCGACCGCGGCGTGCGCCTGGTGCCAGGCCCACCGGTCGGGGTCCCGCTCGGCGTCGGTGGCCTCGGCCAGTGCGCGGTGCGCCGCACGCAGTGCGGCGGCATCCGCACCGCGCCAGACGGCCGAACGCACCAGCGGGTGCCGGAAGCGCACCGGGGCCCCCAGGGTGATCAGTTTCGCGGCCTCAGCCGGTGCCGCGGCCTCGAGCCCGATGTCGAGCAGGCGCAGGGCATGCCACAACAGCAGGGCGTCGCCGACCGGTTCGACCGCCGCGACCAGCAGCAGGGCACGGGTGTCGGCCGGCAGCGCGTCGACGCGCCGGCGGAAACCCTCCTCGACCCGGGTCGCCAGCGGGCCGGCGCCGGGTCCTGCGAAGCCGAACGCCAGCTCCGCCGGTGTCAGGCCCCGGGGCAACTCCAGCAGGGCGAGCGGGTTTCCCCCGGTCTCGGCGATGATCCGGTCCCGCACACGGGCGTCGACCGGCCCCGGGAGCACGCTGTCGAGCAGGGCGCGGGCGTCGGCGTCGGCCAGCCCGCGCAGGGGAAGGTCCGGCAGACCGGAGAAACCCTCTTCCTTCTTCCCGTCGGTGATCCGCTCCGCGAACACCAACGCCACCGACTCGGCGTCCAGCCGGCGCCCGACGAACGCCAGGATCCGCTGGGACATCAGGTCCAGCCACTGTGCGTCGTCGACCAGGCACACGAGCGGGGACTCGGCCGCCGCCTCGGCGAACAGACCGAGGACCGCTATCCCGAGCAGCAGCATCTCCGGGGGCTTCCCCGCGCTCAGGCCGAACGCGACCCGCAGCGCGTCCTGTTGTACGGGCGGCAGCCGATCGAGGTGCGCCAGCAGCGGGGCGCACAGGCGTTGCAGGGCCGAGTAGGCGAAATCGGACTCGGCTTCGACGCCGGCCGCGTACACGGTCTGCAGCGGCGCCGCCTGCTCGGCCAGATGGTCGAGCAGTGCCGATTTGCCGACGCCGGCCTCGCCACGCAGCACCAGCACCCGGCTGCGCCCGCCGCGCACTTCGCGCAGCAGGCGGTCCAGCGCCTCCAGCTCCCGCTCCCGCCCGAGCAGCTGGCGTTTTGCGTGGTGCGGCATGTCACCTCCGGCATGTGTTCCTCCCGGAGGAGCTTCACCCCATCTTACGAAGATCGGGGCCGCCTGACCTGCATGGATTCGGTCATCACCCCTGGCGGACAACGCTGGTTCAGGGCCGTGCGACCGATTGCACGGCGGAAGCAGTGACCGTGCTGCTGCCCAGCAGTGGCCGTCGCCGTCGCCGTCCTCACGCGGCGCGCGTTCGCGAACCCGGCCGGCTCCGAGCCCACCACCGTCGTCGGTTGAGGGGGTGAGGGGTCGAGGGAGCGAGGTCGTCGAAAGGCACCGTCAGCGCCGAGAGCAGTCAAATGACTGATGCCCCCGTTTGACTGCGACGGCACAGTGGCATTGCTCCGCGAGCAGAAACGTCGGAGCGCCTGTGACGGTGATGAATTCAAAGGAGAACGTGATGAACCTGCGGAGAACAGCTCTGAGGCTCGCAGTAGGCGCTGTCGCGCTGAGCGGGGCGGTCGCCGCCACGACTACGAGCGCGAGCGCTTACATCCTCACCGACATTCAGACCGGCTCCGGCAAGTGCCCCGCCAACTGGGTGTGCCTGTGGAGCGAAAACGATTTCGTACGAGGAAACCCGGCTGGCGGGTACGACTTCGGGGCCGTGGGGTCGGACCAAAACGTTTCCGACATGGGGAAGTTCCGCTTCGAGAGCAAGCTCTTCCGGTGGAAGGGCATGCAGGATTCCGCGTCCTCGGTCGTGAACAACACGGGGGGCAGCATCTGCTTCTACGAGCACAACGGGTACGGCGGCCTGGAATTCAGGATCGGCCCCTGGGAGAAGTGGCCCTCCGTCCCGTCGTGGATCAACGACAAGATCAGTTCCTTCAAGCACTGCTGATCCGATCCGGTTGGGCCCCCCGGACGAACCGGGATCGGGCCGGCCACCTACCCACCACCCATGCCCGGCGCAGGACCCGCGAGTGTCAGGCCGGAGCCTGAAAGAGAGAGAAACACGATGCTGTCGAAAAAGAAGAAGATGACGAGGCTCGGACTTGGCGCCGCGGCAGTCACCGGGCTGATCATGGCCACGGCGACATCCGCAAGCGCCGCCACGGTCTCCGACATCGGCCACGGGGCCGGGTCGTGCCCCAACGGCTACGTCTGCCTGTGGTCGGAAGGGAACTTCATCCAAGGGAAGTTCGTCTACGACCACAAGTTCGGCTCTTTCGCGTCGAATCAGAACGTCGGCGACATGGGGAAGCTGGGACGCACTTCCACCGGGGACAAGGGAATGCAGGACATCACGTCTTCGGTGGTGAACAACACGGGAAGCAGCATCTGCTTCTACGAGCACAACTGGTACGGCGGGCTGGAATTCAAGATCGGGCCCTGGGAGAAGTGGCCCTCCGTCCCGTCGTGGATCAACGACAAGATCAGTTCCTTCAAGTACTGCTGACCCCCTCTCTTCGACTGAACGGATGGCAATGAAACTGCCCAGGAAGATGGTGAGGCTGGGACTGTGCGCTGCGGCCGTCACCGGGTTGACCATCACCACGGCGACTTCCGCGAGCGCCACCACCCTCTTTGACATCGGGCAGGGCGCCGGAGCATGCCCCAGCAATTACGTCTGCCTGTGGTCCGAGAACGACTTCGTAGCTTCCACCCGCGGCCACAAGTTCGGCGCAATCGCGTCGAATCAGAGCATCGGCGACATGGGGAAACTGCAGCGGGATGGCACCCTGTGGACAGGGATGCAGGACATCACCTCGTCGGTGCTGAACAACACGGGAAGCAGCATCTGCTTCTACGAACACAACGGTTACGGAGGGCTGCAATTCAAAATCGGCCCCTGGGAGCGATGGCCCTCCGTTCCCCAGTGGATCAACGACAAGATCAGTTCCTTCAAGTACTGCTGACGTGACCGTATGACCTGCCTTCCCCACTTCCGCGGACGCCGGTCCCAGCGCATGATTCCCCGCGCGGTCCGTCACCCCGGCGTAACCCGGGGTGACGGATCCCCGCGGGACACCCGGTGTCGGGCCCCGCGGGCCGTGTGAGCGGCTTGGCCCGGACGCTTCCGGCGCTTCGGCAGGCAGCCAGCGGGACACCAGTTCGGCCATGGGACCGGCGGCACGACCACATGGCTCACGGCCCCCTCCCCCCAGGGCGGTTTCTAGGGGCCGTCGCATGACCGGCCTTGCGACGGGGGCCCGGGTTCAATTTCACCGAGAGCATCAGCTACATGGCCGAGTGGGGCGGCGGGGCCGCGAACGTCTCCACTACTGGGGCAGCGAACCCCTCGGGCTCATGGGGGCCCACACCGCGTTCACCGCCGTCACCGGTGCCGGATTCGGCATCGCCCGCCAGCTGCTCGGACGGACACGGCGCCCGGCCGTCCTCGGACAACAGCCACAGGGTCAGGAAGGCGTCCGCCCCTACCCCCGACTGACCCCGCCCGGCCCGACCGGTAGGGGTACCCGCGACGCACCCCCCGTGATGTCGCGGCATCACGGCCCGGGCGGAGCGACGGCCGGGCCTGCCCGCTACGGCGAGAGGAAGCAGAGCATCAGGTCGGGCCCGTTCGCGCGCAGGCGGGGGAAGACGATGACCGCGGCGACGGCTGCCGGGATCAGCGTCGAGGGCGTTTCCACCCCCAGGCGGCTGCCCGCCCAGGATCCCGCCCATCCGACGGCGCCGACGAGGAGCAGCGCTCCCGCCAGGTGCAGTGTCTCGCGCACGGCGATCCAGTCGGCCACCGGTTCGAGCCCGGCCAGCTCCTCGTCCGGTAGCAGCGCCGCGTAACGGCCTTCGGCGTGGCGCGCGGCGACGGTGAGCGCCAGGTCCGCCACGTCACGTATGGCGGTGGCCCGGTCCGTGTCCAGCCCGGCCTCGGCACGGCGTAGGGCGGAGACGACGCGTCGGGTGTGGAGCCGTGCGTTCTTGCGGCGGGGCGAGGACCGCGGGATGGTGCCGGTGCGTCCGGGGGCGGCAAACAAAGAGCGCTCAAGGGCCCGCAGTGCCCGTGAGACGTCCGCCGCTGCCGCGTGCCGCCGGCCAGGGGGTGCCGTGGTCGAGGCCGCGCAGCACCGAATCAGCCGGAGGACAGCAGCAGCCGGAGAATACTGCCGGTACGCCTGGGTGCGGCCGGTGCCGAGCAGGGAGATCCACCACCGCATCAGGTACGAGGGGGCGTACATGAGGACCGCGGCCGCGAGCACCACCTGCGCCGTTCCGGTGTTCTGCAGTGCCGTGCGCGCAGGAGCGGGCCAGTGGTCAAAGCTCGCCCAGGCTACGGCCAAGGCTCCCCAGATGAGGAAGGTGGTGATCAGGGGGATGACCTGGTTGGCGTGCCAGAGGGCGAAGGTGCGCCGTCTGATCGCGTCACGTACCGGTGGGGGCAGGAGCCGGGCCGCGCCGGTGGCCGCGAGCCCCGTCTGCGTGTCGGCGGCGACCCTCGCGATGTCGGCGTGGATGACGGCCCAATTGCTGCGGGCAGTGCCCCGCAGCAAGAGCCAGAGCGTACTGACCGACGCGTAGGCCGGCGGCATCCTTGTCCCGCCCCCCGAATGGGTACCCATGCACGGCACCGGTCGGAGCCTGCCACATCCGCGCTCGCCACGCGTCGGCTTTCACCCGTCCCGCTCGTCGTCGTGCGGACAGGGTGATCCTCCTGCACCGCGAAAACGCCTACGAAGAGGAGCCCCTGCGCGCAGCGAAGCAGACCTCATGGTGGCCAAGCACCGCAACGGCCCGACCGCCACGGTCACGACCGCATCCCAGGGCCACTGCTCGCACTGCGTCGACATGGCCGGCACCTGAGAGCGCGACGATCCGCTCGGCACATGAGCGCGCACTTGTACGTGCATGCCAGGGCCGGATCTACCACGACCCACGTCGCCGGCCGGCGTCTGACCCGGTGTTCCCAGCGGGCGAGCCCGGCCTCCTCCAGTGCGGCCACACGTTCGTGGGAGACCTCCGGGGGATACAGGCCGGTCAGATGCCGGGCAGTCGAGCCGGGCTCGGGGACGACCGCCAGCGCTCAGTGAACTGGCGTTTCTGAACGGCGAATCGAGCGCGGAGCACCTCGGCGTTGTCCTGGACAGGAGTGCTCGGCCCAGGTGCGGGGCGATCCCCTGGAGCCGCGTTCCTGCCTCGGCCGGCCGCGGTGGCCGGCCGAGGCTGCGGGGAAGGCACCTCTGTCGCGTCAGGCGGCGCTCGGCTTGCAGTGGTGGCTTGTGCCGTCCCGGCTACGCCGCGCCGGTCATGCGGGCGAACACCACCACGTTGCTGTCGTAGTAGTGCTTCTTCGGGTCGAAGTTGCCACCGCAGGTGACCAGGCGAAGGCCGGCGTGGTCGAGGTTCTTGTAGACCTCCAGCGTGGGGAACTCGGCCTTCGGGTATTCGGCGACCCGGTCCACCGTGAACGTGACCGTCTTGTTGTCCCGCCGGGTCACGTTGATGGTGTCGCCGGCCTTCATCGTCTTCAGCTTCTCGAACACGGCGGATGCTCCGTTCCAGGTGACATGCCCGGCTATGACGGCCGGTCCCTGGGAGCCGGGGGTCGGTCCCGGCGCGTACCAGCCCGCGAGCGCGGGGTTCTTCGGGGTCTGCATGGTGCCGTCCTCGTTCTGCCGCAGCGTCTCCAGGGAGCTGGACAGGCCGAGGGAGGGGATCGTGATCTTCTGCGGCTCCGACCGGCCGAGGGCAGGCGGCTCGGCCCGGCCCGCACCCGTGCCCGTACCCGTACCGCTGCGCGGTGCACCCGCGGATGACGCGGAGTCACCGCCGACGGGTGCCGGTTGCCCACCCTGGGCCTGCCCCTCAGGGGCGTGGGGCTTCACCGCGTTCTGGCCGGCGCACGCCGCGAGGAGCAGCCCGGCGAGAGCGGCTGCGGTCAGCGCGCCTGCGGTTCGGCAGCGGCGGGGACGTGCCGGCTTCACGCGCCGCCCCCGGTGGTCTCCCTACGGGCGGAGACGGCAGCGGCCCGCTTCCGCGCGACGGCGACCGCACCGGCCGCCAGCGCGAGTGCGGCGACCGTCGCACCGTCGCGCACCGTCAGTGGCGCCGCCGCCTGCTGCGGGGAACCGCCGCCGGTCTCGATGCCTCCGACCGGGATGGACCCCACGGCCGCGCCCTTGACCTCTCCGCAGTTGGTCGGAGCCGTGGCCTCCTGGGGCAGCTTCGGATCGAGCTCGCTCTTGCCGGCGCCTTCGAAGTCGTACTTGCCGTTCTTGTTGCGGTCGATGCCGTGTTGTACGACGTGCAGGTCCTTGAGGTGGTCGACCACGTCCTGGCCCACGGCGATCGTCCGTTTGTAGGAGATCCTGCCCTGCTTGTCAGCGACGGGCATGCGCTCCACGGCGAGACCGCTGGTGGCTTTGGTGTCCCCGGCCGTGGTGAGCGAGATGTTGATGTCGCCGTAGTCGTGCGTGGCCTCGGTGTTGCTGAGGACCCCGTCGCCGTCGGTGTCGTCGCTGGCGTCCGGGCAGTGGAAGTCGTGTCCCTTCGTGGAGCCGTGCAGATGCTGGGCCGACGGCTGCCCGGGCACCATGCCCTCGGACTCGATTTGCACCGTGAGTTGGTTCCCCTTGAGGTTGAGCATGACCGTGCCCCTGGAACCCGATCCGTTCAGCTGCGTCAGGTCGATCTGGTATGCCTTGCCGCCCTCCGCGAGAGCCGGCCCGGAAAGGCCCAGGGTCAGGAACACAGCGGCGGGTACGGCGGCGAGTACCACGAGGCGACCGGGGCGCTTGGCTATCACATTCGCTCCTTTTCCATGGATCCCCGTGACGGGAACCTCACATCGAACGGGGATGAACGAGCTCCTGAAGAGCGGGTCACTCCCTCTTCGTTGCCCCGCTGCCCTCGGATGGGTTCCGATGGGAGGAATTTCAGGCGACTGCCGCAGCCGACAGCCGTCTCTCGGTCAGCACACTGTGAGAGCCTGACGCCCCGCCGAGCGCCACCCGTCCCTTCAGCGCCCTGACCAGGCGACCGCCTTCCGCAGTACGGTGCCACGACCGCGGTCCGGCACCGTCCACAGCGTCTGCCCGCCCACGCCCCATCGCTCCAGCAGGGCGTTCGCGGCGAGGAACCCGGTCGTGGCCGCCCGTTCCATCAGCGCGACGGGCAGGTCGGTGCGCACGACGTCGCCGGCCACGACCAGGCCGGGATCGGCGGTGCGGACGGTGGGGCGGTCGGCATATCCCCCCACGGGGAACAGCGGGCAGTCCTCCCGCCATGCGTGGCGCACGTCGACGACCGTGGCGGCGCGGGTCTCCGGGTACACGCGGTGGAGCTGCTCGACGAGGCGCCGCTGTTCGGCGGTGTGCGGGGTCCTGGGGTCGACGGCGTAGGCGTGCAGTTCCACGACGGATCCTCCGGTGCGTGCCGCCCAGTGGGCCGCCTCGTCCTCCCAGCGGTCCAGCACGCTGATGTTGTCGAGGCCGCCGAAGCCGCTGGTGCCGAGGAAGCCGGGACGGTCGGGGGCGACGGGCAGGTCCAGCCACAGCCGGGTCACCAGGAAGGGCGGGGCGGTGCGCAGGCGCGCGACGCGCTCCCGCCAGGCGGGCTCGCCCAGCCGCTCCGAGCGGGCCACCAGGGATCGCAGGCCGGCGGCGTCCAGGGCGAGCACCACAGCGTCGTACCGGTGCTCGTCACGGTCTCCGGCGACCTCGAACCCGCCGTCCCGGGCGGGCGCGACGTACTGGACGGGACTGCAGGTGCGCACCTCGGCGCCGTGTCGGCCCAGGTATCCGACCAGGGGGTCCCACAGTGCCGTCGGGAAGGGCGAGCGGGGCACGTCGAACAGCAGGCCCTCGGCGGAGCCGAGGAAGTAGATGTGGAACATCAGCGCCATCTCGGCGGCCGACAGCTGCCGCGGGTCTGCGAAGAAGCTCCGGGAGAACACCTCGAAGGCGAGGTGGCGGGCGCTTTCGGGGAAGCGGACGGCCTCCAGGAAGTCGTGGGCGCTGAGGCCGTCGAGGCGGTGGTACACGTCGGGCACACGGACGTCGAGCAGCGGCAGGGCTGCGACCGGGTCCATGGCGCGCAGATCCCGCAGCCGGAAGGAGGGGCTGAGCGCGGCGAAGCCCAGCGCGCTCCACGGCGGAGTGCGCGGTACGTGCCGGAAGCTGTCGCGCAGCCCTTCCGCGTGCAGCAGCGGATAGTCGGGCAGTCCGGCCAGCCGGGCCAGCGCGGGGTCGGTACGGCGCAGCAGGCCCCGGAGGTTGTAGTACTGCCGGAAGAACGCGTGGAAGCCACGGCTCATCGTCACGTTGCTGCCGTCGCGGAGCCTGGTCGGCCAGCCGCCCGCGCGGCCGCCGACGTAGGGTTCGCGCTCGTACAGCGTCACCGCCGCGCCCCGCTCGGCCAGCGCGGTCGCGGCGGCGAGTCCGGCGATCCCGGCGCCGACCACGGCGACCGTGGGCCGGCCGTCGGCACGGCGGGCTCCCGGCTGTGCGGGCAGGACGCGGGCCCGGCGGTCGCGGCCGCGGCGCGCTGCAGGC
>NZ_JBEZVK010000133.1:0-8734 GCF_040636955.1 Streptomyces sp. NPDC032472 | reverse complement strand
GCGGCGGACGGCAGCGCCGCCCGGGCCACCGGCACCGGCGGCACGCGTCCGGCCCGCCAGGCCGCGAGCCCGGTGGCAGCCGCGATCAGCAGCAGCGCCCCGCAGGGGACGCCGATCATCAGCGCGCTGTGGCCCGGCAGGCCCTGCCACAGCGCCGCCGCGTCCCCGATCCGCCCCGGTATCCGCGAGCCCAGCAGGGCGATCGCGGCCGTGCCGAGGGCCACGCCGAGGACCGCGAAGGCCAGATGCTGTACGAGGAAGCCGCGCACGACCTGGCCGGGCGTGAAGCCGATGGCCTTGAGGACGGCGATGTCCCTCAGCTGGCCGCGGACGCGGGCGGCGATCGCGCCCGACGCGGCGAGCGCTGCCGCGAGCAGCGCCCCGAGCCCGAAGACGGCGAACATCCGCCCCAGGAGCCGGTCGTCGCCGCCCGCCTCTGCCTGCGCCTGCCGCCACGTGGTGACCCGGGCGACCCGGTCGGCACCGAGGACGGTCACGGCCCGCTGCACGAGGAAGTCGGTGTCCTGCGGATCCGCCAGGCGCAGCCCCACGCTCTGCCCGGTGTCCCCGTGGGCGATCGCGTCGAGGGTGCCGGCGGGTACCCAGCCGACACCCGGGGCACCGCCCGGCTGGTAGCCGGGCTCGGCCGCCTCCGCGATGCCGCTCACCCGCAGGGCGTGCGGGGCGCCGTCCGGGCCGGTGACGCGCACCGTGTCGCCCGGCTCGGCCCACAGCGCCCGGGCGACGGAACGCTCCAGTACGACGGTGCCGGCCCCGCCGGCCCCCCCGGCTTCGCCGTCCGCCGGGCCGAGCCAGCTGCCCGCGGTGAGGAGCGGCCGCCCTGTCTGCGGGGGCTCCGACGAGGCGGCGCGCAGCGTCACCCCGGCCCGCGCCCCGCGCGATTCGACGGTGGTCGCCGCCGTACGGAACGGCCCGGAGACCGCGGTGACCCCGTCCAGACCGGCCAGGGCGTCGGTGTGCGCCCCGCCGCGGGTGTGCAGCCAGATGTGCGCGCCCCGCGACTGGTTGAAGATCCGCTGCCAGGGGTGCGCGGCGTAGCTGAACAGGGCGCCTGCCAGCAGCAGCGAGGCGATGATCCCGGCGCTGGCCAGGACGACGAAGAGGGCTTCGCCGCGGTGCGCGCGGAAGTCGGCGTGCGCCCAGCGCAGCGTGGCCCGCACGGTCAGTCCTTCAGTTCCAGTACGCCGGACACGCCGCCGGCCGCCCCGCGCCGCCCGTCGCCCCGCCGCCCGCTGCCGGTCCGCCCGTCGCCGAGCGGTCCGTCGCCGAGCGGGGCGTCGTCGGCGATGCGCCCGTCGAAGAAGCTGATGACGCGGTCGGCGGCGCTGGCCATCCGGGCGTCATGGGTGACCATCACGATGGTCTGCCCGCGCTGGTGGAACCGCGAGAGCAGCCGCAGCACCTCGCGGGTGCCCTTGCTGTCGAGACTGCCGGCCGGCTCGTCGGCGAGCAGCAGCGCCGGGTGGTTGACCAGCGCCCGGGCGAGCGCGACCCGCTGCTGCTCGCCGCCCGACAGCTCCCCGGGCATCGCACGCCCGCGCCCCTCCAGGCCGAGTTCGGCGAGGAGTTCGCTGCGGGAGTCGCGGGCCGCCCTCGGGGAGGCGCCCGCGAGCAGGGCGGGCAGTTCCACGTTGTCGGCGACGGTGAGGTTCGAGACCAGGTTGAAGAACTGGAAGACGACGCCGATGCTGCGCCGCCGCAGCACCGCCCAGCGCGCCTCGCTGTACCCGTCCACCCGATGCCCGTCGAGCCACAGCTCCCCGCCGTCGGGGCGCTGGAGCCCTCCGAGCAGGTGCAGCAGCGTGGACTTGCCGGCCCCCGACGGCCCGGTGACGGCGACGAACTCGCCCGGCCGGACGGTCAGGTCGACCCCGCGCACGGCGTGCACGGGCCCGCCCTCGCCGTGGTGCGTCTTGGCCAGGCCCACGGTGCGCACGACGGGCACGTCCGGCACGGCAGGAGCGGCTGCGGTGTGGGCGGCGTTGCTCATTCCAGCTCCTCCTGGCAGCGTTCCAGCCAGTCGAGGTCGGCCTGCAGGTGCAGCATGGCGCCCTCGATCAGCAGTTGGGAGATCTTGTTGTCGCGGTCCTCGGCCGCGGCCAGCTTCGACAGGTCCCGCATGGTGTTCAGGTACTGCCGCCGCTGCTTGTTGATCAGCGCGATCGGGTCGGCCAGACCCGACTGCGGCGCGAGGGCGAGCTTCATGAAGAACTCGTCCCGTACCCGCGGCTCCTCGGCGGTGTCCTCGAACCAGGCCAGCACAGCCTCGCGGCCGGCGTCCGTCAACCGGTACGTGCGCTTGTTGGGCCGGCCCGACTGCTCGACGTCCTCGCCCTCGATCAGACCGCTCTTCTCCAGCCGGCCGAGGGTGACGTAGATCTGCCCGACGTTCGGCTGAGGGTACGCGGCCCCCAGGAGCTTCTCAAGGTCCTGCTTCAGCTCGTAACCATGGGCCGGGCCACGGGTGAGGAGTGCCAGGAGCGGCAGCCGCACTCGCTCCCCCTTCCTTCCCGCTCCGTAGTCAACCGTTCACCGGGCAGGGGCCGAGTCGCAGCGCCGTCCGGCCTTCCCACCTGGACCTCTAGTATCGCCCATGCCTAACAGGTATATATAGGCCCCAATGTTCGGCGGCCGGTCGGCGCGCAGCCGGAGCGTGCACGGGAGGAACCTATGCGGTGGATGCGTGCCGCGGGAAGAGCTCTCCTGGTCGCGGCGGTGGTGCTGGCGGGCCACGCCGGCTTCGGCGTCCGCGCCGACTCCGGGGCGGCCGACTCCGAAGCGGTCGCCTCCGGCGCCCGCGGCCCCATGACGCTCGTGACGGCCGGTGATCTCACCGGCTACCTCTCCCCGCTGCTCGACGACTGGAACCGGGGCCACCCCGGAGAGCGCGTCACCCTCGTCGAACTGCCCGACTCGGCCGACGAGACCCGGGCCCAGATGATCAGCGAACTGCGCTCGGGCAGCCACCGCTTCGACGTGCTCAACATCGACGTCGCCTGGACCTCGGAGTTCGCCGCGGCCGGATGGATCTCCCCGCTGGAGCGGAGGCGCTTCCCGCTGGACGCCTTCCTGCCGCCGGTCGTCGACACCGCGACCTTCGACGGCCGCCTGTACGCGGTCCCGTACGTCACCAACGCCGGGCTGCTCTACTACCGCAAGGACATCCTGGACCGCGAGGGCGAGGCGCCGCCGCGCACCTGGGCCGAACTGGCCCGCCAGGCCCGCACGATCGCGCCCAAGTACGGGATGGACGGGTACGCCGGCCAGTTCCTGCCGTACGAAGGGCTCACCGTCAACGTCACCGAGGCCGTGCACTCGGCGGGCGGATCCATCCTGCGGGACGACGGTGCGCACGTGGCCGTGGACTCCGACGCCGCGCGCGCCGGCCTGCACTTCCTCGCGGACGGCGTCCGCGACGGCTGGATCCCCCGCGCGGCGCTCGGCTACAAGGAGGAGGAGTCCCGGCGGGCGTTCCAGGAGGGCCGGCTGCTCTTCCTGCGGAACTGGCCGTACGTGTACGCCGACGCCGGCGCCGAGGGATCCGAGGTGGCCGGCAAGTTCGGGGCCGTGCCCCTGCCCGGACCGGACGGGCCGGGCGCCAGCGTGCTCGGCGGCTCCAACCTCGCGGTCAGCAGCCACGCCCGCCATCCCGCGTCCGCGGCCGATCTGATCGCCTACCTCACGAGCGAGCCCGTCCAGCGGCAGGTCCTCACCCGCGGCTCGCTGCCGCCGGTGCGCGCCGCACTGTACGAGGACCCCGAGCTGATCCGCGCCCACCCGTACCTGCCCACGCTGCGCCAGAGCGTGCTGTCGGCGGTGCCGCGCCCCAAGAGCCCGCGGTACGACCAGGTGAGCCTGGCGGTGCAGGCCGTGGCGCAGGACCTGCTGGCCGGGCGCCAGACACCCGAGCAGGCGGTGGCGCGACTCACGCGCGAGCTCGGCGCCATCTCCCGCAAGGGCTGAGCGCACCGCTTCCGCCTCCCCTCATAGCGGCACCCCCGAAGGGCCTCTACTTACATGTTAAGTAGAGGCCCTTCGCTTTGCATGTGGAAGTCTCGGTACAAACCACCCCAGCTTTGGGTTCTTTCCGGGCACATCGTTGACACCTTCCAGTCACCGCTACTTAACATGCATGCATAACAGCGCACCTGACAGCGCACCTGATCAGGGCGCTCTCGCATTCAGCAGAAACAGGTCGACGCGAGATGCTCAGCACCCTTCCGGCCGACATCGGCCACCCCTCCCGCAAGGCCACCACCCCCGACTCCTGGTGGCGCGACGCGGTGATCTACCAGGTCTACGTCCGCAGCTTCCTCGACAGCACCGGGGACGGCATCGGCGACCTGGCCGGCGTACGGGCCGGGCTTCCCTACCTCCGGAAGCTCGGTGTCGACGGCATCTGGCTCAGCCCCTTCTACCCGTCCCCGCAGCACGACCACGGCTACGACGTCGCCGACTACTGCGACGTCGACCCCGTCTACGGCGACCTCGCCGAGTTCGACCGGCTGGTGGCCGACGCCCGCCGCCTCGGGCTCAAGCTGCTGCTCGACATCGTCCCCAACCACTGCTCCAGCGAGCACCCGTGGTTCCGCGAGGCGCTCGCCGCGGAGCCGGGCAGCGCCCCCCGCTCCCGGTTCCACTTCGCCCCCGGCCGCGGCCCGGACGGCGCGGAGCCGCCCAACAACTGGCGCGCCATGTTCGGCGGCCCCGCCTGGAGCCGCACCACCGGGCCCGACGGCGCCCCCGGCGAGTGGTACCTGCACCTCTTCACCCCCGAGCAGCCCGACCTGAACTGGCGCGACCCGGCCGTCGGCGACGAGTTCGAGCGGGTGCTGCGCTTCTGGCTGGACCGCGGTGTCGACGGCTTCCGCATCGACGTCGCCGCCGGCCTGTTCAAGCACCCCGACCTGCCCGACTCCGACGACCCCGGGGCCGACGAACGGGCCCGCGACGCCGTCAACCAGCTCGCCTGGAACCAGCCCGAGGTGCACGGCGTGTGGCGCCGCTGGCGCGCGGTCTGCGAGGAGTACACCGCCCGCGACGGCCACGAGCGGCTGCTGGTCGGCGAGGTGTCCGTACCGACCGCACGCGAGCACGCCGAGTACGTCCGCCCCGACGAACTGCACCAGGCGTTCTTCTTCGACCTGCTCAGCGCGCCCTGGGACGCCGACGCCTTCCGCTCCACGATCACCGAGGCGATCCGCGACATCGCCGGCACCGGCTCCACCGTCACCTGGGTCCTCAACAACCACGACCAGGTCCGCACCGTCACCCGCTACGCGGGCGAGCCCGGCGTGGAGGGCAGCGGACTGGGCGCCGCCCGCGCCCGCGCCGCGGCCCTGCTGATGCTCGCCCTGCCCGGCGCCGCGTACGTCTACCAGGGCGAGGAGCTCGGCCTCCCCGAGGTGCTCGACCTGCCCGACGAGGTCCTCACCGACCCGATCTTCCACCGCACAGGCAGCCGCAAGCACATCCGGGACGGCTGCCGCGTGCCGCTGCCCTGGTCCGGGCACGCCTCCCCGTTCGGCTTCAGCCAGGGCGCGGGCGGCGCCCTGCCGTGGCTGCCGCAGCCCGCCTGGTTCGCCGAGCACGCCACCGACCGCGCCGTCGCCGACACCCGCTCCTTCTGGCACCTCTACCGCGAGGGCCTCCAGCTGCGGCGCAGCCTGCCGCAGCTCGGCGACGGCACCCTGCGCTGGCTGGACGCACCCCCGCAGGTCCTCGCCATCGCCCGCGGCGAAGGCCTGGTCTGCGCCGTCAACTTCGGCACGGAGCCCGTACCCGCCCCGGTCGCCGGGCCCCCGCTGCTCGCCAGCGGACCCTGCCCGGACGGTGTGCTGCCGCCCGCCACCGCCGCCTGGTGGACGGCGGACTGCCCGACCCCCTGACCCCGCCCCTGCCGGCGCGATCCCCGCGAACCCCCTCCGCAGCCGGTCCGCACCCTCCGACCTCCTCGAAAGGGAACCCCTCATGCGACGACCCAGCACCACGCCCCGACGCACCGCGGCCGCCACGTCCGGCGCCCTCCTGCTCGCCCTCGCCGCCACCGCCTGCGGCGGCGGTACGACCGGACCCGCATCCGGCGGCGAACTCAACGGCCAGACCGTGACCGTCGCCGGCGTCTGGACCGGCAGCGAGCAGAAGAACTTCAAGAAGGTCCTGGACGCCTTCACCGCGAAGACCGGCGCCAAGACGGTCTTCGTCCCCTCCGGCGACAACGTCTCCACCTTCGTCGGCAGCAAGATCGAGGGCGGCAACGCCCCCGACGTCGTGATGGTCCCCCAGGTGGGCGTCCTGCAGCAGTTCGCCAAGGCGGGCTGGCTCCAGCCCCTGTCCGACGGGGCCGCCACCACGGCCGGCTCCACCCTCGCCCCCGTGTGGAAGAACTACGGCACCGTCGACGGCACCTACTACGGCCTGTACTTCAAGGCCGCCCACAAGTCCACCGTCTGGTACGCCCCCGAGGCCTTCACCCAGGCCGGCGTAGCCGAGCCCAAGAGCTACGCCGACCTGCTGAAGGCGGGCCGCACCCTCGCCGACTCCGGCCGCCCTGCCTTCGCGATAGCCGGCGAGGACGGCTGGACCCTCACCGACTGGTTCGAGAACATCTACCTCTCCCAGGCCGGACCGGAGAAGTACGACCAGCTCGCCCAGCACAAGCTCAAGTGGACCGACGACAGCGTCGTCAAGGCACTGACCACCCTCGGCGAGCTGTTCAAGGACAAGCAGCTCGTTGCCGGCGGCGCCGAGACGGCCCTGCAGACCGACTTCCCCTCCTCCGTGGAGCGGGTCTTCGGCCCCGCGCCCAAGGCGGGCATGGTCTACGAGGGCGACTTCGTCGGCGGCGTCGCCAAGGACCAGTTCGGCAAGGCACCCGGCAAGGACGCCAAGTTCTTCCCGTTCCCGGCCGTCGACGGCGGCAAGGCCCCGGTCGTCAGCGGCGGTGACGCGGCCGTCGTCCTCAAGCAGGGCAAGAACACCAAGGCCGGGATGAAGCTCCTCGAATTCCTCGCGAGCCCCGAGGCGGCAGAGGTCTGGGCCGGCGCGGGCGGCTTCCTGTCCCCGAACACCAAGGTCGACCTCTCCGCGTACGGCGACGACACCGCCCGCGCCACCGCGCAGTCGCTCGTCGCGGCCGGCGACTCGGTCCGCTTCGACATGTCCGACCAGGCCCCGGCCGCCTTCGGCGGCACCAAGGGCGCGGGGGAGTGGAAGCTCCTGCAGGACTTCCTGCGCGACCCCTCGGACCCGCAGGGCACGGCCGCCAAGCTCGAGGCCGAGGCCGCCAAGGCCTACGGCAACTGAGGCGGCCCCCCATGGCTGACACTGCCACTGCCACCCTGAGCGCCCGCGCCGCGGCGGACCCGCGGCGCCGGGCCCTGAGGAGGAAACGCCGCCTCGCGGTCGTCTTCGTCCTGCCGGCCCTGCTGCTGCTCGGCGCACTCGTCGTCTACCCCGTCGTCTTCTCCGTCGGCCGCAGCCTCTTCGACGCCGGCGGCGACCGGTTCGTCGGAGCCGGCAACTACGCGGCGATCGTCCGCGACCCGGCCACCCTCAAGGCGATCCGCAACAGCACCCTCTGGGTCGTCGTCGCCCCGACCCTCCTGACCGGCCTCGGGCTGCTGCTCGCCGTGCTCACCGAGAAGGTGCGCTGGGCGACCGCCTTCAAGCTGGTGCTCTTCCTGCCGATGGCCGTGTCGTTCCTCGCCGCGGGCATCATCTTCCGGCTGGCCTACGAGCAGAACCCTGACCGGGGCGTGCTCAACGCGGCGGTCGTCGCGGTCCACGACGCCTTCCACGACTCCGCCGCGTACCCGACGGCACGCGCCCGTGAGCACCACGGGCTGGCGGGCGGGCCGGGCGGCCCGTACAGCACCGAACGCACCGTCCGCCCCGGCGGCTCGGTGAGCCTCGGCCTCGTCGGGGTGGCCCCCGAGGCCCTCCCGGCCGGCGCGCGGGCCGCGGCCGCGCCGGCGCCCGGCGCGGGCTCGATCACCGGCCTCGTCTACCTCGACTTCGCCCCCGGCGGCGCCGGCACCCCCGGCACGGTCGACCCAGGCGAGAAGGGCCTGCCCGGTATGACGGTCGAGGCCGTACGGGACGGCCGGGTGGCCGCGACCGCCACCGCCGCCGAGGACGGATCGTTCCGGCTCACCGGACTGGCCGACGGCGAGTACACCGTCCGGCTGCCCGCGGCCAACTTCGCGGCCCCCTACCGGGGTGTGGACTGGCTCGGCCCGGCGCTGGTGACACCGGCCATCATCGGCGCGTACCTGTGGGTGTGGACCGGCTTCGCGATGGTCCTGATAGGCGCCGGCCTCTCGGCCATCCCGCGCGACGCGCTGGAGGCCGCCCGGATGGACGGTGCCAGCGAGGCGCAGATCTTCCGCAAGATCACCGTTCCGCTGCTGGCGCCGGTGCTCACCGTCGTCTTCGTGACCCTGGTGATCAACGTGATGAAGGTCTTCGACCTCGTCTACATCATCGCGCCCGGACCGGTCCAGGAAGAGGCGAACGTACTGGCCACCCGCATGTGGCTGGTCTCCTTCGGCGGCGGCAACGACCAGGGGCTGGGGAGCGCGCTCAGCGTGGTGCTCCTGCTGCTGGTGGTCCCCGCCATGGTCTTCAACATCCGGCGCTTCCGAAGGAGCGGAGCATGAGCAGCCACACCACCGTCGAGGGCCGACGGCTCCCGCGCACGGGGGCGGGCCGG
>NZ_JBEZVK010000132.1:0-8965 GCF_040636955.1 Streptomyces sp. NPDC032472 | reverse complement strand
GGGCGACGCCGGCCACCGCGCCCGCGCCGGCCAGTACGGGGGCCAGGGCGGCCGCGGCCAGCAGCCGGCGCCTGGGCGTTCCGGCGGGGGCGTCCCCGCCGCTTCGTCGGTCTCGGGTCATGGACCGGCACCTCCATCCGTGGGACTGCCAGGCAAGCACGGGCGCGGCGCCGCCATGCGCAGACCCGTGACGGGTGCGGGCCGAACGGGTTACGGAATCGTCGATGGGGGCACCCGATCAGGCGATCCGGGCCGCAGGCTCGACCGGTACGGTCCACTCCTTGCGCGCCCAGTCCTCCAGGGTGGCCAGCTGCGGGCGGCGGGCGCGCATCGCCGGCACGTCCGCCCGGAAGCCGACGGAGTCGAACCACTCGAACATGGCGGCCATCTCCTCGCTGTACTGCCGCACCTCCTCCACCGGCTGGGAGCGGAAGCGGACGGGACGGCCGGCGGCGCGGGCGAACACCTCGGCCATCTGCGGGCCGGTCAGCTCGTCCGCGGCGAGCTCGACGGTGCGGCCGAGGTGCTCGGCGGGAGCGTCGAAGGCGTCGGCGGCGAACGCGCCGATGTCCTCGGGGGTGATGAACTTCAGGGTGGTGTCCGGGGCGATCGCGAGGGACAGGACGAGTTCGCCCGCGACCCACTGCGGGCCCATGTCGTGGAAGTTGGTGGGGAAGAAGGTCGGGCGCAGGACGGTCGCGGGCAGGCCGAGCTCCTCGATGTACCCCTCGATCTCGCCCTTGCTGGCGAAGTGCGGGACGCTGCCCGGCCGTCCGGCTCCGTCGACGGAGGCGTACACGAAGTGCGCGACGCCGGCGCGGGCAGCGGCGTCGGCGACCGCCTTGCCCTGGCGGACCTCGCCCTCGGGGCCGCCGGGACCGGGCTGCGGCATGGGCTGGACGCTGAAGACGCCGTACGCGCCGCGCGCAGCCGCGTCGAGGGAGCCGGGGTCGTCCAGGTCGCCGCGGACCAGGACCGCACCGTGGGCCCGCAGGGCGCGGGCCGCGGGGTGCTCCGGGTCGCGGACGAGCGCGCGGACGTCCCAGCCGCGGGAGATCAGGGCGCGGGCGGCGGCTCCGCCCTGCCGGCCGGTGGCTCCGGTGACCAGGATGACGCGGGTGTCGGACATGGCAGGCTCCTCGGTGTCGTGCAGGTTCCGGGGCCGGTGGTTCGGCCCGTTCTTGCTGTACGACAGCCTGTTTCCTCAACCGGAGTTGAGGTCCAGCACCTGTGACCATGATCACGACCAGGGCGCGGCGTCGCGTCTGTACGGCGTTGCTCCGTCGGCTGTTGCGCGGGGCGCCTGTGTCACACCAGCGCCGCGCCGCCGTCCACCGCGAGCGTGGTGCCGGTGACGTAGGCGTTGGACAAGGCGAAGAGATAGGCCGCCGCGGCTTCCTCGGCAGTGCCGACACGCTGCGTGAGCAGCTCTGACCCGGCGCCCTGGAGGAAAGCCTGCGGGTCCGGGACGCTGTCGTCCCACAGCTCGGTGCGGATCACGCCGGGCTGGATCACGTTGACGCGCAGAGGGGCGAGTTCGACGGCGAGGGCCCGGGACAGGGCCTCGATGCCGCCGGTGATGCCTGCCGTGAGCGCGGTTCCGGACAGGGGGCGGATCGCGAGGACGCCGGAGCTGAAAGTGATCGAGCCGCCGTCGCGCAGTCGCGGTGCAGCGTACTTGGCGGAGAGGAACGCGCCCCAGAACCGGCGCTCGAAGACGGCCCTGGCCTCCTGGGGGGTGGTGTCGGACAACGGCTTGATCAGCAGGGATTCGCCCGCGGTGTAGACGAGGTGGTCGAATTCCCCGACCTGCTCGAAGAACGCGGCGATGGCGTTGCCGTCGGCGACGTCCAGGCGGCGGCCTTCGGCCGGCGCGCCCAACCGCTTCGTCGCGGCGTCCACGCGGTCCTGATTGCTGGAGGCGACCACGACGTCCGCCCCGTCCGCCGCGGCCTGTTGGGCCACCGCGAAGCCGATGCCGGAGGTTCCACCGATGATCACGATCTTCTTGCCGGCCAGGGACATGGGATCCACTCCTTCGTCGATGCAGTGCCGGGGTTCGGCAACCGCCCTGGCAAGAAACGTACGCATCCGCATCGAGACGATGAATGACTTGGGATCTCGATTCCCTGTCATATCGTCTCGCCCTGCAGGCGCTAGAGTGGCGCCGTGGACATCCTGAGCGACACACTCGAAGTCCTGCGCACGGGACGCCCGATGGTGACGCGCACCGACGCGCGCGCCCCGTGGGCCCTGAAGTTCCAACCCATATCGGGAGCCGGATTCCACGTGGTCGTGGAAGGACGCTGCCACCTGCTGCCGCCGAACGGCCAACCGCTCGCGCTCGGCCCCGGCGACATCGTGTTCCTGCAGCGCGGCAGCGGACACACCCTGTGCGATGTGCCGGGCCGCGCACCGGTGGACTTCGTACCGGAGCGCGTGGACCGTTCCTCGCCGATCGGCCAGTTCACCGTGGACGGACCGGGGGCGCACACGGTGCTGGTGTGCGGCGCGTACGCGATCGACGTCGATCGCCCGCATCCGCTGTTCAGCGACCTCCCGGAGGTCATCCACCTCCCCGCGGTTCCGGGCCGCCACCCGGTGCTGCGCTCGGCGGTCGACCAGCTGTGCGCCGAGTTCCATGCGCCTCAGCCGGGCTCGGACGCGGTCGTCACGGCGCTCATCGATCTGCTGCTGCTGTACATCCTGCGGTCGTGGTACGCCGAACTGCCGAAGGAGCGGACCCGGGGTTGGACGGCCGCGCTGACCGACCCGGCAGTCGCCCCGGCCCTGAAGGCGATCCACGACGATCCCGGCCACCCCTGGACCGTGGAGTCGCTGGGCAGCCGCGCCGGGCTGTCCCGCGCGGCGTTCGCCCGGCGCTTCGCCTCGGTGGTCGGCGAGCCGCCGTTGACCTATCTGACCAACTGGCGGATGGCCACCGCGGCGCGGCTGCTGCACCGATCGCCGGCCCCGCTGAGCACCATCGCGCAGCACACGGGGTACACGTCGGAGTTCGCCTTCGCCAAGGCTTTCAAACGACACTTCGGATCGCCGCCGGGGGCCTACCGCAAGCAGGTCAGGAAGGCAGGCGGCGAACCCCGCGGATACGACGGTTCAGCCCGCCGATCACAGCCCTGAACGCACTCCTGCACCGGTCGAACCGGCCCCGCCGGAGTACGGGCGCCGGCCGGCCGTGTCGAGGGCCTCGGCGACCAGCCGCTTCAGGTGGGGGTCGGTCAGTGCGTAGACCATCCGGCGGCCCTCCCTGCGCGCGGTGACGAGGCCCGACATGCGCAGCCGGGCCAGGTGCTGGCTGACCGCGGGCCGGGCGGCGCCGACCGCCTCGGTCAGGGAGGCCACGTCGGCCTCCCCCGCGGCCAGGGTGTGCAGGAGCGCGAGGCGGGTGCGGTCGGCCAGCAGGGCGAGGAGCTCCGCCGCGGCCTCGTAGGCGTGGGAGCGCGGCTCTTGCGGGTGCGAGGCCTGCGCAGGTGATAGGTGCATGCGTGCGCTCATACGCACATAATAGGGGGCCGGGGGTGCCTGCCGCCCCCGGCCCTGCCGTCCTCGTCGGAAGCGAGCACGCCGTGAGCGACCACCGGCACGTCCACCAGCACGGGCACGGACACGGACACGGAGGGGGAGCCGGTCGCCGCCGCGGCCGCCTGCTCGACCGCCTGGCCCATCTCGCCAGGCCGCACCGCCACGACACGGCGGAGAAGGTCGACGCGGAGCTGGAGGCCTCCCGGGAGGGCCTGCGGACGCTGTGGCTGTCCCTCGGCATCCTGGGCCTGACCACGGCCGTCCAGGCCGGCGTGGTCGCCCTGTCCGGGTCGGTGGCGCTGCTCGGCGACACCGTCCACAACGCCGCCGACGCGCTGACCGCACTGCCGCTCGGCATCGCCTTCGTCCTCGGGCGGCGCGCCGCGAACCGCCGCTACACCTACGGGTACGGCCGAGCCGAGGACCTGGCCGGGGTCGTCGTGGTGCTCACCATCGCGGCGTCCTGCGCCCTGGCCGCGTACCAGGGCGTCGAGCGGCTGCTGGCCCCGCGCGAGGTCACGCACCTGTGGGCGGTCGCGGGCGCCGCCCTGGCCGGGTTCGCGGGCAACGAGTGGGTGGCCCGGCTGCGGATCCGCACGGGCCGCCGGATCGGCTCGGCGGCGCTCGTCGCGGACGGACTGCACGCCCGTACCGACGGGTTCACCTCGCTCGCGGTGCTGCTCGGCGCGGGCGGGTCCGCGCTGGGCTGGAAGGCCGCCGACCCGGTGGTCGGCCTCCTGATCACCGGGGCCATCCTCATGGTGCTCCGGGACGCGGCGCGGGAGGTCGGGCGGCGCCTGCTGGACTGCGTCGACCCCGCCCTGGTGGACGCCGCACAGGGCGCGCTGCTCGGGGTGGGCGGCGTCCGGGGCACCGGGCAGGTCAGGATGCGGTGGATCGGGCACACGCTGCGGGCCGAGGCGGACATCGTCGTGGACCCGCACCTGACGGTGGTCCAGGCACACGCCCTGGCCGTCGAGGCCGAGCACGCGCTGATCCACGCCGTTCCGCGGCTGACGGCGGCGACGGTGCACATCGACCACACCGGCGAGGACGGCGGCGGCGACCCCCACGCGGCCCTGGCCCATCACGCCGTGCGGTCGTGACGTAGGGTCAGGCCCGCAGGTCCGGCGCGCGAGGGAGGCAGCGGCAGTGGACGAGAAGAAGAGGCGGCGCCGGCCGCTGTGGGCCGGGGTGCTCGTGGTGGCCGTGGCGGCGCTGGGGGTCGGGCTGTACTGGTTCGAGCCGTGGAAGCTGTGGCAGGACGAGTCGGTGAGGGAGGCGCCGCCGGTGGCCGCGCCGGGTCCGTCGGCAACCGCAACCGCAGCCGCCCCACGGGTCCTGGCGCAGGGGACCCTGATCAGCCACGAGCACACCACCACCGGCACGGTGAAGCTGCTGCGCCTCGCCGACGGGTCCCGGAGCCTGCGCCTGGAGAACCTCGACACCAGCAACGGCCCCGACCTGCGCGTGTGGATGACCGATGCCCCGGTGAAGGAGGGCGTGGACGGCTGGCGCGTGTTCGACGACGGCAAGCACGTCAGCCTGGGCAAGCTCAAGGGCAACAAGGGCGACCAGAACTACCCGGTCCCCGCCGACGTCAACCTGACCGACTTCACCAGTGTCACCATCTGGTGCGACCGCTTCGACGTCTCCTTCGGCGCGGCCGCACTCAGCCTCTGGCCGTGATCAGGACAGGGCGGAGGCCCTGAAGACCGCCTGGGCCGTTTCGCAGTCGATCAGCCGTGAGAGCCGCTGCAGCGGGTCCAGCCCCTCGGCGAGGGTGCCGCTGGACACGCTCGTGTCGATGTCCTGGCCGACCCGGTACCACAATGGCGGGTTGGCCGCGAGGACGCGGGGGTCGACCTCGACGCGGTTGCCGAGGGTGTCGGTCAGCACGAGCCGCTGGGAGAGCCCTTCGTGCCATACGACCGCGGCGAGCCGGTCGGTGCGGACGCGGCGGCGGCGCAGCAGCCCGCGGGTGGTCAGCAGCCCGGGTGCGGCGCTGACGCGGGTGGGCCACAGGACGGCGAACAGGACCGCGCCGAGCCCCGTCCACACCGCAGCGCGCTGCCAGTCGCCGAATCCGGCGGCCGCGTCGACGCCCAGCAGCAGTGCCGTCAGCACCACGGCGGTGCCGGCCGAGGCCCGCGCGTCCGGGGCCCAGCCCCTGTCCTCGACCACCTTCGGTCCGGCCATCGCCCGTCCCTCCCCACTCGATCAAGATGTACGACGCATTCAACTACCCAGGGGCGGGTCCGGCATTCCGCATGTACGGCGTCGTGGCGCGCGGACGGCCTTTTCTGACGCGTTCCCGACGCTTCGACCGACGGGGCGTCAGCAACACGTACGGAACGACGCCTCCGGCGTCAAGGTCCCGTCAGGAGGCGGCACACACCGTGCGGCCGCGGGGATAGCTTCGGTGCCGCGCCCCGGCTGCCTCCCCGCACCCGGGGCGGCACCGGTCGTTGCATCGCTGCCCTGGGAGGGCCTCATGTGTCTGTTCCGCTACGACGACGATCCCGAGCCCGAGGAACGGGTCCCGGCCGGACTCCTGTACGTGCCCGTCCGGCCGGGAGGAGGCGGGGGCGGCGGCGCCGGGACGGTGATCCGGCTCTTCCGGACCCCGCTGGGCACGCGCACGGCCGTCGGCTTCACCAGCGCCGAGCGGCTGACCGCGACGCTGGGCGAGGGGCATCCGTACATCCGGCTGGCCGATGCGGTGCTGCGGCGGCTGTGCGAGCCGCTGGGTGCGGGGCTGGTCACCGTCGATCCGACGCTGTCGGCGGCTCCGGTCCAGGCCCCCGCACCGGAGCAGCGGCCGGAGCCGGGGCTCGGCCGGGCGGTCGGGCACGGGGTCGGGCAGCAGCCCGACCGGCTCCCGGTCCGGACCGTCTGACGGGGGGCGGATTCCATGACCACGGTCCTGCCGTCCGCCGCCGCCACGGGCGCGGACGACCTGTCCGTCTGGCCCTCCTCGACGGCCCGGCTCCCCCACGGCGACCTCGCCGTCGGCGGGGTGCCGCTGACGGAGATCGCCGACCGGTTCGACACCCCCGCGTACGTCCTGGACGAGGGCGAGGTGCGGGCCCGCTGCCGGACGTACCGCGACGCCTTCCCGGACGCCGAGGTGCTGTACGCGGCCAAGGCCTTCCTGTCGCGCGCCATGGTGCGCTGGGTGGCCGAGGAGGGCCTCGGGCTCGACGTGTGCTCCGCGGGCGAGCTCGAACTCGCCGTCACCGCGGGCTTCCCGGCGGAGCGGATCGTCCTGCACGGCAATGCCAAGTCGCCGCGCGACATCGCCACGGCACTGCGGCTCGGGGTCGGGCGGATCGTGATCGACAGCCCGTCGGAGATCGCGCGGCTGGCCGCCGCCGTGGGCCGCGGCGGCCGACAGAAGGTCATGGTCCGCGTGGTGCCCGGGATCTCGGCCGGGGCGCACGAGAAGATCCGGACCGGGACCGACGGCCAGAAGTTCGGCCTGTCCCTGACCGACGGCTCCGCCCAGCACGCGATCCCTCGGATCCTCGGGCAGCCGCAGCTCGAACTGGCCGGGCTGCACTGCCACATCGGCTCGCAGATCACCGAGGTCAAGCCGTACGTGGCCGCCCTGCGGCGGATGGTGGGCCTGATGGCCCGGATCCGCGACGCGCACGGGGTGGTGCTGCCCGAGCTCGACATGGGCGGCGGGCACGGCATCGCCCACCGCCCCGGCGATCCCGCGCTCGACCTCACCGCCCTCGCGCGGCGGCTGCGGGCCGAGCTCAGGTCGAGCTGTGCGGCGGCGCGGCTGCCCGTGCCGCGGCTCGCGATCGAGCCCGGGCGGGCCGTGGTCGGCCCGGCGGGGGTGGCGCTGTACCGGGTCCTGGCCGTGAAGCACGCCGCCGGCCAGGTGTTCGTGGCGGTGGACGGCGGCATGAGCGACAACCCGCGGCCCGCCCTGTACGGGGCGCGCTACGCGCCGCGGCTGGTCGGCCGTCGCTCCGCGGCCGTCCCGTGCACGGCGACGGTGGCCGGCCGGCACTGCGAGGCGGGCGACGTCCTCGCCGCGGGCGTGCAGCTGCCCGGCGACGTCCGCCCCGGTGATCTGCTCGCCGTCCCGGTGGCGGGGGCGTACCAGCTGTCCATGGCCTCCGGCTACAACATGGTCGGCCGCCCGCCCCTCGTCGCGGTCGACGCGGGGGCGGCCCGCCTCCTGATCCGCCGCGAGACCCTGTCGGACTTCCGCAGCCGCGACATCGGCTCCTGAGCCCGACCGGGCCCGCTTCCGCCCCCGGATCGGCCGGGCAGCCCCCGCCCGGCCGATCCGGGCCGCCGGCGGCCCGGCGGCCCGGCGGCAGCGGTCAGTCGCCCAGCTGCAGGATGCGGCCCGTTTCCGGGCCCTCGACGGTGCGGACGTACGCCTGTGCCACCTCGGCGAGCGGAACCGGGGGGAAGCCCGGGAAGTGGTCGCCGTAGACGTCCAGGGCCTCGGTGAAGACCGTGGGGCTGACCGCGTTGATGCGCTGCGGGGCGATCTCGACCGCCGCCGCACGGACGAAGGCCTCGACGGCGCCGTTGGCCATCGACGCGGCGGTGCCCGTGATGATCGGGCTGCGGGCCAGGACGCCCGTGATCAGGGTGAAGGAGCCGCGCGGCGAGATGCGGGCGGTGCCCTGGCGGACCAGTTCGAGCTGGCTCTGGACCTTGCCGAGGAAGGCGGCCGTCCAGTCGGCGGGGGTCATGTCGGGCAGCGGCTTGTACGGGACGGAGCCGGCGGCGCTCGCCACCGCGTCCAGTGGCCCGGCCTGGCCGGCGGCATCGTACAAAGCGGTGATCTGCTCCGGGTCCGTGACGTCGAAGCGCAGGTCGCCGCCGGTCCGGCCGGCGGTGACCACCGTGTGGCCGCGGGCGGTCAGGGCCTGGTGGACGGCGGCGCCGAGTCGGCCGCCCGCACCGATGAGGAGGATTCGCATGCCCTCGACGCTAGGCGGGCGCACCGCGGCAGGGGAAATGCCGTTCCGGCGGCATCTATGCTCGGTGGTCATGAATGTGGAGCTGCGACACCTGCGGGCTCTGGCGGCGATCGGCGACGAGGGCACCATCACGGGCGCCGCGGCCGTGCTCCGGGTGAGCCAGCCCGCCCTGTCCCGCACCCTCGACCAGCTGGAGCAGCGCCTCGGCACCACGCTGGTGGAGCGCACGACGCGCCGCCTCGCCCTCACCCCCGAGGGCCGGCGCCTGTGGGAGCACGCCCACCGTATCCTCACGCAGCTGGACGACGCCCTCGCCGAGGCCGCGGCCGGCCCGCACCCCCGCCCAGCAGAGACTCACCAAGAAACAGCCCGCCCCCCGCCCCAAACCCCACCGAACGCCCCACGCGCAATCGGACCAGAAGACCCCCGAGCGGCGCTCCGCGGCCCGCCGCCGCCCAGAGGAGCGC
>NZ_JBEZVK010000131.1:0-9100 GCF_040636955.1 Streptomyces sp. NPDC032472 | reverse complement strand
GGCTGCGTACGCATGCCGTCCGCGCGAAGGAGGAGCACCCGTGAACAGCACACCGACGAACCGGGACGGCGGGGCCCCCGACCCCACCACCCTCTACCCCCGGCCCGATTTCCCGGCGCAGGAGCAGGAGCCGCCCGGCCTGACCCGGCCGATGGAGCCGACGCCCGACCACGGCGAGGAGTCGTACCGCGGCAGCGGTCTGCTCGTGGACCGCAAGACCGTGGTGACGGGCGGGGACTCGGGCATCGGGCGGGCGGTGGCCCTCGCGTTCGCCCGCGAGGGCGCCGACGTCCTGTTCACTTACCTGCCGGAGGAGGCGGAGGATGCCGACCGGACCATGCGTCTGGTGCAGGACTGCGACCGCAAGGCGGTGGCGGTCCCCTGCGACCTGCGGGAGGAGGAGAGCTGCACGTCCGTGATCGAGCACGCGGCCGCGGAGTTCGGGCGGATAGACGTCCTGGTCAACAATGCGGCGCACCAGATGGCCCAGCCCGAGGGGATCTCCCACATCACCACGGAGCAGTTCGACCGGGTCGTGCGCACCAACCTGTACGCGATGTTCTGGCTGTGCAAGAAGGCCCTGCCGTACATGTCCGCAGGCGCCAGCATCATCAACACGGCGTCCGTGCAGGCCTACAAGCCGAGCCCGGCGCTCCTGGACTACGCCATGACCAAGGGTGCCATCGTCACCTTCACGCAGGGCCTGGCGCAGATGCTGGCCGAGGACGGGATCCGGGTGAACGCGGTCGCCCCGGGGCCGGTGTGGACGCCGCTGATCCCCGCGACCATGCCGGAGCCGCAGGAGTTCGGCAAACAGAGCCCCCTCGGGCGGCCGGCGCAGCCCGCCGAGATGGCCCCCGCGTACGTGTTCCTCGCGTCGGAGCGGGCGAGCTACATCACTGCCGAGATCCTGAACGCCACGGGCGGCACTCCCCTGCCCTGACCCTCCCCTGACCGCTTCACGCCCCTGGCTCAGCCTTCCGGCTGCCCTGGCTCACCCTTCCGGCGGCTGTTCCTCCTCGACCACGTGTACGGCCGCCTCCTCGGCCGAGGCGGCACCGCCGTCGATCCCGGTGTCACGGGCCAGTACGGAGATGTGCCGGACCGGCGGTGCCTCCTCGGCGGCCGCCATCCGGCCGGCGCGCTCACGGCCCGCCGTGGTGGTGTCACCGGCCGGATCGCCGGTGAGGTCCTCGCTCTGCGCTTCCTGCTCGTCGCCGGAGCCCTCCATGACCACCGGCACGCCGCCGACGGCGAGGGCGTCCTCGGCCAGGTCCTCCCCCGGGTTCGACTCCGAACCGCTGGCGGCGTCCGCCCCGGCCTCGTCCGCTTCGGGCTCCTCCTGGGCCAGTCGCTGGTCGAGGGTCTCGCCGGCCCGCTGCTCCCCGGCGGTGGTGCCGTGCCGGGTCGCCGCAAGCGGGCGGTCGGGCGGCGAGTAGCCGGTGTCCAGGGTGTCGTCGAGGCCCGGCTCACCGAGGGCGTTCTCCATGTCCGGCTGCGATTCGCCGGGCTCGGCCTCCACCTGGGGCTGGTAGACGCCGTCTCCTTGGGCTTCGGTCCCGCTCATGGCGGTTGCCTCCTCTCAGGGTGTGCGCTCACCGGCGCCGCGCCCGCCCGGCGCGGGCTCACAGGTCGGGCGCGTACGCCTCATCGTCCTCCGCATCGGACCGGCGTCCGCCGGAGGGACACGTCTCCAGCAGGTCGAGCATCTGCTCCATGACCGTGCCGAAGTCCTGCCAGGGGGTCGCCGGATTCTCGTCCGACCGGTGACCGGTCCCGCCCCTGTGACTGCTTGCCGCGGAGGGCATCGTGATCCACTCCTCTGATCGGTTCCGGTCCCCGACCTGCCGCACGCCCACTCGGGCACCTGCGGGAAGCTGCGTCTTCCCCGGATCGGAACACTCATGCGGACGCACACGGCGACGGCTCTGCGGCGGGGGCGGCTCGCCGGGCACGGCGGCCCGGAACGGCAATCGGACCCGACGAGCCCTGCGGGGTCGTCGGATCCGATGCGGGGTCCCCTGCGGAAGGGGACGGGTGCCGGCCGGAGGTCGGGGCAAGGACCGGCCGCCACCGGGGGCCGCACGTGCGCCGCGGCACGGTGCGGGGCATGGCCTTTCGGGTGCGCAGCGGGCGTCTTTCCCGTTCGGCCCAACCCAAACCTGCGTGCGCGCACGGGGCGAGTACGGGTCCGGCCCGCGGCAGGTGTGGGCGGGCCGGACGGGGGCAGACCCGGCGTACGGGGCGTGAGCGAAGGAGCCGCGCCCCGGCCACGTCCGAAACGGCCGCTCGGGTGCCGCGTTTCGTGTGGCGTGAAGGACCGAAGGGAAACCCCTCCGATGGATGCGATCGTGCTGTTGCGTGAGGACCACAAGACCGTCGAGAAGCTGTTCAAGCGCTTCGAGAAGACCGAGGACGAGGACAAGGCCGAGCGCCGCGAGATAGCGGACACCGTGATCGAGGAGCTGACCGTCCACGCGTGGATCGAGGAGCAGCTCTTCTACCCGGCCGCGCGGGAGGCCGCGCCGGACACGACCGACCACGTGCTGGAAAGCGTGGAGGAGCACCACGCGGTGGTGTGGATGCTGTCCGAGCTGAAGGACATGGATCCGGCCGACGAGCGGTTCAAGGCCAAGATGAGCGTGCTCATGGAGAACGTCCGCCACCACGTCGAGGAGGAGGAGAAGGACTGGTTCCCCGACGTCCGCAAGGCCATGGGACGCAACCGGCTGACCGAGCTCGGCGAGCGGATGGAGGCGGAGAAGGCGAACGCTCCGCGTGATCCGCTGAACGTCCCCAGTGCCGACAGCCGATGACCCGTCCGGCGGCGGCCGCCCCGTGGCGCGGCGGCCGCCCGGGTCAGCGGTGGAGGGTGTCGAGGAAGGCGGCGGTGACGGCTTGTTGGCCGGCCGCGGTGAGGTGGACGCCGTCGGCCTCGAGCCGGTCGCGGGACGCGGGCCGCGTGTCGACGGTGGTCTCGGGCCGGCCCAGCAGGAAGTCGGACAGGGCGTCGAGGTCCGCGGCGGACCAGGCGAGGCCCGCCCGCCGGAAGTGCTCGTACCGCCCGATGCGGCCCGGGTCCACACCGGTCGGGGTCAGCCAGATCCAGCGGGCCCCGGTCCTGCGCACGGTGAGCTCGCGCAGGGTGAGCAGGTTGCGGCGGGTCTCGCCGGGGCGGACGAGCGGGGTTCCGTCGAGGAGTTGGGCGTCGTTCGCGCCGAGCATGCACAGCACCCAGTCGGGCCGTTGGAAGGCCAGGAGGGGCAGTTGGGCCAGCGCCTGTGCGGTGGTGCTGCCGGTGACGGCGAGGTTGGTGCATCTGACGCCCTCGGGCAGCAGGTGCCGCAGGACCTCGAACCAGGAGAGCCGGTCGGCGGTCGTGCTCTCCCCGACGGCCACGACGTGCTGACCGGGCCGGAACGGCAGGCCCTCGATCCGGGCCGGGGCGCCGGGGGCTGCCGCCAGCTCGGCAGCCGCCTCGCGGTTGCGCCTCTCGAACCGTTCCAGTCGGCTGCGGTAGTCGGCGGGGCCCGTCCCGAAGAGGGAGGCCAGGACGGACTCTTCCAGGGCGCCCAGCGGGCGCAGGACCTTCTCCGGCTGGTGGAAGCGCAGCAAGCGCTCGGCCTGGTCGGCGTAGGGCGGCTGAGGGGTTGGGTGGGGATGATGTCTCTGCTGTGTCGTGTGGGATGCCATGTCAGCCTTCCGTACGGACGCGGCGGCGCGGGAGCAGGAAGCCGGCGGCGATCAGCCAGCCGAGCGCGGTGAAGCGGGCCACCGGCAGCAGCAGGGCGGTGCCGTCGGCCAGCAGGACGAGCGTGGCCAGTTCGGCGACCGCGGCAATGGCGAGGCCCGCGACGGCCAGGGCGCGCGGGAGGAGGCGGGCGAGCAGGCCGGGCACGGCGAGCCCCGCGACGAGCAGGCCGAGCAGGACCACGTGGCCGGGGCCGCCGAGGCCGAAGGCCAGGTACTGCAAGGCCCGTACCAGTTCGGGCCGTTCCGTCACCTCGGGGCGGGAGAGCACCCAGGTGACCAGTCCGGAACAGGCGAGGAAGGCCGAGGCGAGCACCCCGCCGGCGAGGGCGATGGTGGCACCAGGCGCGCGGACGCCGAGCTTGTGCAGGCGGGCCGAGACGGTGGCGGCGTAGATCGCGAGCGGCACCGACGCGGCGAACTGCAGGGCGCCCGAGACGCGGGTGGCGTCGGTGTGCTCGCGGAAGTACGCGGTGATGCGGTCGGCTGCGCCGAACGGCGAGGGGAAGGGTCGGCCGTCGGCCAGCAGGGCGCTGAGGACGAGTCCGGCGAGGAACAGCGCGGTGAAGACCACGGCGAGGATGCCGAGCGGCGGCCCGGCCTGGGGGTCGTGACGGGTCCTGTCAGAAGTGCGGCTCTCGATCGTTTCCACGGGGGCAATCCGTTCTCATGGAGAATGGTTCATCTCAGTGAATCGTTGCGCGTCACGTACGATAACCCCGTGATCAGCTCCCGGCAACCGGATCCGACGACCGGATCCCCCGCCCCGCCCCACGCCGCCCCGCCCTCCGCCCCGCCCCCCGGTCCCACCCCGCGCGGAGCGGCGTTCCTGCTCGCCCAGATCGGCGCGCACGCGGCCGGGCGCTTCGCGGAGCGCGTCGGAGAGCTGGGGCTGACCCCGGCGGACGTCGGGCTGCTGCGCATGATCGCCGGGCAGCCCGGCCGCAGCCAGCGGTCCCTCGCGCAGGACCTGGGCGTCGTCCCCAGCCGCATCGTGGCCCTGATCGACGGCCTGGAGGGCAAGGGGCTGGTCGAACGGCGGCGCAGCGCCGAGGACCGCCGCAACCACGAACTGCACCTGACCGACGAGGGCCGGCGCACCCTCGGCGCCGTCTCCGGCGCGGCTGCCGCCCATGAGGACGCGCTCCTCGCCGGGCTCGACCCGGCGCAGCGGGCCCAGCTCCTGGAGCTGCTGGAACGGGTCGCGGCGGAGCAGGAGTTGACCCCCGGCGTGCACCCGGGCTACCGCACGCTCAACAAGCCCCCGCGGGGCCGGGGCTGACCGCCCGGCCCCGGTGCGTGCTCAGCGGGCGGACTGCAGGTTCGACCGGTCCGGCTTGGCATGGGGGGCCGGTGCGGCCGGATCGACGGTCAGCGTGATGGCGGTCGCGGACAGCACGCTGACCAGGGCGAGGCCGGCGGCGAGCCATCGGGAGTGCGGCGCCCTCCGGTGCCGGGCCCTGTCCCGGCGCAGCTGCGGGCCCGGATCGGCCGCCGACGCGGCGGGGGGTGCGGCCGTGGGGTGAAAGGCCGGCTCCTGGGGTGCGAAGTACCGTTTCATCGGGGAGTTCGGGGTCCTCAGTAGGTGAAGCACTCGGTGTGGATGCGGGCCGAGGGCACGCCCGCCCTGATCAGTGCCGCGGTCGTCGCATCGGCCATGCCGGGCGGCCCGCAGAGGTACACGTCGTGGTCGGACAGGTCGGGGACGAGCGCGCGCAGGGCCTGAGGGGCGAGCGGGTCGTACGCGGCGTCCGAGCGTCCCACCAGGTAGTGCAGTGCCGCCTGGCGGTCCTCCGCGATGGCCTCAAGCTCCTCGCGCAGCACGAGTTGGTCGGCCTCGCCCGCACGGTAGAGCAGGGTGAGGTCGCCCGGGGCGGCCGGCAGGGACTCGAACAGCGCGCGCATCGGGGTGATCCCGATGCCGCCGGCGATCAGCAGCACCTTGGGCCGGGTGCGCCGCCGCTGGGTGAGCGCACCGAACGGGCCGGTCGCGAGGACCCTGGTCCCGGGCCGCAGCCCGCGGATCCGCCGGGTGTGCCCGCCGAGCGCCTTCACGGTGATGCGGAGGCGGTCGTCGCGGGCCGGCGCGGACAGGGAGAACGGCAGGGCGGTGTGCCACAGGCCTCCCGCCAGGAAGCGCCAGCGGAAGAACTGGCCGGGCTCGGCGCGGAGTTCGCGCAGCCGGCCCCCTTCGATGGTGACCGACACCACGCCGGGGCCCTCCTGCCGGACGGCGGCCACGCGCAGCCCGTGCCGCAGGGCCTGGCGGACCGGGACGATGCCGCGGTACCAGGCGAGCAGGACGCCGACGACGGTGTGGAGCAGGGCCCAGAACCAGGTGGTGAAGCCGGTGACGCAGACGTCGGGGCCGGCGATCTGGTGGGCGAAGCCCAGCGCGGCGCCGAGGTAGGTGAGCAGGTGGACGCCGCGCCACGTCTCGTGCGAGACCCGGCGGCGTACGGCCCGGACGGAGCACACGCCCGCGGCTGCCAGCAGGGCGGCCCCGATGAACGCGGCGGCGATGGCCGGGTAGCGGAAGAGGGCCGCCGTGGCGGTCAGCACGTCGGTCCCGGTGCGCAGGGCGTACACGACGAGGGCGAAGAGTCCGTGGGCGCCGCACAGGAGCAGGACCCAGCGCCCGCCGAAGGCGTGCCAGCGGGCGAGGCGGTCGGCGCCCACCCCGTGCTCGACGGCCGGTACGCGCGCCATCAGGAAGAGCATGACGAGGATCCCGTACCCGGCGAGGAGGCCGGTGAGGTGCGCGGCCGCCGCGATCAGCTCGTCGGGCCGGGCGGAGACGTGCACCTGGGCCGCCCACAGCAGGGTGACGGCAGCCGCCCCGGCGGCCAGGCCGGCGCGCAGCCGCTCGGGTGGGGTCCTCATGCGCACCGCACCGTGCCGGCCGTGGTCGGGCGGTCGGGCAGGGTGCTCGGGAGAGTCATGCCGGGTCCGTTTCACTCGGTGGTCGCGGGGCGTAGCAACGGCAACTATGTGCAAATTCGCCCACGCCAAGCAATCTCGGAGCGCGGGTAATGACATCCGTCACGCACGAAAATCCGGGCGAGATGTCCGGATTCGGGTGGTATGGGTACACCGCCTCGGCGGGTCGGCCGCAACCCGCGCGAGCGGATTCGCCTTTGCATTCACGCAGGGGAGACAGGCGGCAACGGCCCGGCCAGCACATCCGCAGACGGGCTTGGAGAACTCTTTACGCGTGTGCCGAACACCACTCGCCCCGTGTGCCGAGCACCACCCCGGCCGTGTGCCGAGCACCACCCCGGCGCCCCTTATGGACCGGATGCCCCGTGTGTCACCCTGTCCGGGCGAATCGGGCCACCCTGCGCCGCAGGACCCGGCGGACCGACACGGAGACGCGAACGCCCATGCTCCTGCCCTTCCTGCCCCGCGCCGCATGCGTCCTGGCGGCCGCCGCGGTGGCCACTGCCGCGACCGCCCTGCTGGCCGGCTGCGCCCCCGAGGCCGCCGCCCGCGAGGGGGCACCGGCGTCCGGGACGCCGGCGGCTGCGGCCGTCACGGCCCCCGCCGCAGCCGCCGCCTCGCCCACGGCCGCTGCTTCACCCGCGTCCTCCGCTTCGCCCGCGACGCAGTCCCCCGCGACGGCGACCGGCGTGCGGCCCCGGGCCTCCGTGCTGTCCATACCGTCCATAGGCCTCGCCGGGCTGCGCGTGGTCCCGTACGAGGGGACGACCGACGACGCACCCGGCACCCGCATCCAGGACCAGGGCCTCGCGGCCAGCCCGTACGGGGAGCGGGGCGGCGTCGGCCCCGGGCAGGTCGGCAACTTCCAGATCACGGCACACCGCCTGTCGGCCGGGGGGCCACTGCACGGCCTGCCGGCGCTCAAGAAGGGCGACACGGTGCTCGTGACCGCGGACGGCGTGGCGTACACGTATGAGATCGTCGCGACCCGCTCGACGTCCTTCCGCTCGGAGCGCTCGCTGAGCGAGCAGCGCGCGGCGGTGCCGGGGAGTCCCGGTGCGACCGCCACCCAGGCCATGATCACGATCTCGACGTGCGCCACGCCGGAGGACCACGCCGCCGGCAACTTCTGGAGCGATGCACAGGGCAATCCCGAGCACCGCATCGACAAGGTGGGCGTACTGCGCAGGACGGCCGAAGTCACGGCCGCCCCGTGACATACGTCACGCAGGCGGAGCCGGGCGGGAGGGGTGCGCGGAAGGCGGCGGCCCGTCGACATTTCGATATTTGTCCGTTTTGGACTCGACATTCCCCTCTCCTGCGCAATCGGAATCCGTCGCACTCCTCCTCGGGGTGGTAACTCCGCCGATTGCGGTGCTTCTGACGCGTCGCCAAGTGAATGCGAGGCTTTCCCCGCGGCGCAATACATGATCTCCGGCTCGTTTCAAGCCGCGTTCCGGATCTTCTCTGCGGATTCAGGGCGAAAACTTGCCAGGCCGTTCCCGGATTCCCAAGAATGGCGGCTTCCCGGGGCCTTGCAGTTCATGCTCCGGAAGCTTCGCGATCACCGAGTGAGGTCACGCATGCAGAAGCACCGCAAGAAGAAAAAGCACTACCGGAAAATCGCCATCGCCGTCGGCGCTCTGGGAATCGTCGGCATTCCGACGGCGGCCATGGCCTGCCTGGGACCGCAGGAAACCGTCCACGCCCGGCACGCCGGACGGGGTGAATGGCACCCGTGGCACGGCGCTCCCTCGGCCACTCCCGGTTCCGAGGCTCCTGTGGCTCCCGTGGTCCCGGTGACGGAGAGCAGCAGCCCGGCCGAAGCCGAGAGCAGCCCCGAAGCGACCGAACAGCCGGTCGTGCCGATATCCCGGGCTCCGCAGCGGCCGTCGTCGAAGCCGACGACGGTGAGTACGAAGCCGCAGGCGCCGGTCGCCCCCGAGCCTGCCGCCGCCCCGGCCTCCGCTGCGCCGGCCTCCGGCGCCGTGGCCGAGGTCCTCGCGCTCGTGAACAAGGAGCGCGCCACCGTCGGCTGCCCGGCGGTCACGCTCAACGCGCAGCTGACCAAGGCCGCGCAGGACCACAGCACGGACATGGCCCAGCACGCCACCATGTCCCACACCGGATCCGACGGATCCGACCCGGGGCAGCGCATCACCGCCGCCGGGTACACGTGGAGCTCGTACGGCGAGAACGTGGCCTACGGGTACAGCACTCCGGCGCAGGTCATGGACGGCTGGATGAACAGCCCCGGGCACCGGCGGAACATCCTCGACTGCTCCTACAAGGAAATCGGCATCGGCCTCGCCCAGCCGAATTCCTACTGGACGCAGGACTTCGGTACGGCGCGCTGAGGCGACCGGCGCCGAAAGGCAGCAGATGTGCGTGTGGGGCGACCGTATTCCGG
>NZ_JBEZVK010000130.1:0-9105 GCF_040636955.1 Streptomyces sp. NPDC032472 | reverse complement strand
GCCGGCGCCGCCCGACCCCGGATCCGGCGGGCCTCGCGGGAACGGGCTCGGGACCGGCCGCGGCAGGCGCAGCCGCCGCGGCAACGGCCGCAGGGGCGGTCGCCCGCGCAGCCGCCGCAGCCCCCGAGGGCTCCGGCGGCGGCCTGGACACCCTGACCGACCCCGACCCGCTGCCCGGAACCGGCCGTCGGCGCCGTACCGTCCCGGCCCCCGCCCCGGCCCCCACCGTGCCCCCCGTGCCCGCCCCCGCCGGAGGCCAAGGGCGCGACCACTGGCGGCGGATCGTCCCGCAGGCCCTCGTCGTCGCGTTCCTCGCCGGCGGCACCACCGCCTTCGTCGCCGCCGACAAATCCGTACGCCTCACCGTCGACGGCGAGTCCCGGACCCTGCACACCTTCGCCGACGACGTCAGCGAACTCCTCGCCGCCGAAGGCCTCGGCGTCGGCGCCCACGACCTCGTCGCGCCCGCCCGCGGGGCCGCACTCGACGACGGGGACGAGGTCGTCGTCCGCTACGGCCGCCCCCTGCGCCTCACCCTCGACGGGCAGATCCGCCAGGTGTGGACCACCGCCCGCACCGTCGAGGGCGCCCTGCGCCAGTTCGGGGTCCGCGTCGAAGGCGCCTACCTGTCCGCCCTGCGCACCGCGCCCGTCCCCCGCAGCGGCCTCGACCTCGCCGTCCGCACCGAACGCAGCATCACCTTCATGGCCGACGGCGGCGAGACCACCATCCGCACCAACGCCGCCACCGTCCGGGAGGCCCTCGGCCAGGCCGGCCTGACCCTCCAGGGCGAGGACACCACCTCCGTCCCGCCCGACTCCTTCCCGCGCGACGGACAGACCGTCACCGTGCTGCGCATCAGCGGCACCCGCGAGGTCCGCGAGGAGCACATCCCGTACGCCACCGAGCGCATCGAGGACGACACCCTGTTCGCGGGGACCGAGGTCGTCGAGCGGCCCGGCCGGCACGGCGCCCGCCGCGTCACGTACGCCCTGCGCACCGTCAACGGCGTCCGGCAAAAACCCCGCCGGGTCGCGGAGGACGTCGTCCGCGAACCCGTCACCCAGCTCGTCAGGGTCGGCACCAAGCCGCTGCCGGCCTCCGTCGCCGGCGCCGAGGGCCTGGACTGGGCGGCGCTCGCCCAGTGCGAGTCCGGCGGCCGGGCCCACGCCACCGACGCGTCCGGGACGTACGGCGGCCTCTACCAGTTCGACGTACGCACCTGGCAGGCCCTGGGCGGCACCGGCCGCCCGCAGGACGCGACCGGCGCGGAGCAGACGTTCCGGGCGAAGAAGCTCTACGTGCAGCGGGGGGCGAGTCCGTGGCCGCACTGCGGCCGTAGGCTTTACCGGTGAGCACCGCAGAGCAGCAGCCCGACAAAAACCCCGACGCCCTCCTCGGCGCGGCCGACATCCGCGAACTGGCCGCGGCCCTCGGCGTGCGCCCGACGAAGCAGAAGGGCCAGAACTTCGTCATCGACGCCAACACGGTGCGCCGCATCGTGCGCACCGCCGAGGTCCGGCCCGACGACGTGGTCGTCGAGGTCGGACCCGGGCTCGGCTCGCTGACGCTCGCGCTGCTGGAGGCCGCCGACCGGGTCACCGCCGTCGAGATCGACGACGTCCTCGCCGCGGCCCTGCCCGCCACCATCGAGGCGCGGATGCCGGAGCGCAAGGACCGCTTCGCGCTGGTGCACTCCGACGCGATGCTCGTGGAGGAGCTGCCGGGGCCGGCGCCGACCGCGCTGGTCGCGAACCTCCCCTACAACGTGGCCGTGCCGGTGCTGCTGACCATGCTCGACCGCTTCCCGAGCATCGAGCGCACGCTCGTGATGGTGCAGGCCGAGGTCGCCGACCGGCTGGCCGCCCGGCCCGGCAGCAAGGTGTACGGGGTGCCGTCGGTCAAGGCGAACTGGTACGCGGACGTGAAGCGGGCCGGGGCCATCGGCCGCAACGTCTTCTGGCCCGCCCCGAACGTCGACTCGGGCCTGGTCTCCCTGGTGCGCCGAACCGAGCCGATCAAGACCACCGCCTCCAAGACCGAGGTCTTCGCCGTCGTCGACGCGGCCTTCGCGCAGCGGCGCAAGACGCTGCGGGCCGCGCTGGCCGGCTGGGCCGGGTCCGCGGCCGGCGCCGAGGCGGCGCTCGTCGCCGCCGGCATCTCGCCGCAGGCGCGCGGCGAGTCCCTGACGGTGGAGGAGTTCGCCGCGATCGCCGAGCACAAGCCGGCCGCGGAAAGGCCGGCGCTGTGAGCGCGGGCGTGCGCACGGGCGGGGTGACGGTACGCGTCCCCGCGAAGGTGAACGTGCAGCTGGCGGTGGGTGCGGCCCGGCCCGACGGCTTCCACGACCTGGCCAACGTGTTCCTCGCCGTGTCGCTGTACGACGAGGTGACCGTCACCCCGGCCGACGAACTGACGGTGACCTGCACCGGGCCCGACGCGGACCAGGTCCCGCTGGACCGTACGAACCTGGCGGCGCGGGCGGCGCAGACCCTGGCGGCCCGGCACGGCCTGTCCGACGCGGTCCACATCCACATCGCGAAGAAGATCCCCGTCGCCGGCGGGATGGCCGGCGGCAGCGCGGACGGGGCCGGGGCCCTGCTGGCCTGCGACCTCCTGTGGGGGCTGAACAGCCCCGTCCAGGACCTCTTGGACATCTGCGCGGAGCTCGGCAGCGACGTGCCGTTCAGCCTGCTCGGCGGGGCGGCGCTCGGCACGGGGCGCGGCGAGCTGCTGACCCCCGTCGACGCCGGCACCTTCCACTGGGTTTTCGCGGTCGCCGACGGCGGGCTGTCCACGCCGGCCGTGTTCCGCGAGTTCGACCGGCTGGCCGAAGGGCGGGACATCCCGGCCCCCGAGGCCTCCCCGGCCCTGCTGGCCGCCCTCGCGGCGGGCGACCCGGACGCGCTGGCCGCCGCCCTGGCCAACGACCTCCAGCCGGCCGCCCTGTCGCTGCGGCCCGGGCTGGCGGCGACGCTGGCCGCGGGCACCGGGGCGGGCGCCCTCGCCGGACTCGTCTCCGGCTCCGGCCCGACGACGGCGTTCCTGGTCCGCGACGAGGAGGCCGCCGCCAAGGTGGCCGCCGCCCTCGAAGCCTCGGGCACCTGCCGCACCACCCGCACGGCCACATCCCCGGCCCCTGGCGCAACCCGCCTGTGACGGACAGACCACTGATTCCGATGCCCGCCCTCACCCCGGCCGCACTGCGGGCGGCTGTTGCGCAGATCGCCCCGGCGCACCTGCCGGCCTTCGTGGAACACCTTGACCGCGCGGCGGAGCAGAGCGCAGAACAGAGCACCATTGCCCCGCTCCGGTCGTTCCTGCAGTGGTGGGGGGAGTTCGTCGCCGTCCAGCGGCACCCGGCCCGCGCGGCGCGGCTGCGGGAGCTGGAGGCGCTCGCCGAAGCGGCTGCCGACCGGGAGACCCTCGACAAGGCCGTCGCCGAGATCCAGGAGATCCTCGCCGCCGCCCGGCGCGAGGCCGCCGCGTGAGCGACGACCGGACGTGGCACTACAACCCGGACGCCGAGCACGTTGTCGGGGCGTTGCCCCGAGAAGTCGTCACCGAGGTGGAGCGGCTTGCAGACCAGCTCGCGATTCTCGGTCGGGATGACCGGTGACTGGGGGCCGCGGCCCGGTCGAGGGCGGTGGTCTCCGAACCCTCGACATCTTCGGCGGCCGCGGCTTCATGACGTTCTTGGCGCCCGAGCGGCTACGGGAGATCTCCGTTGTCCGCGTGGTCTGGATCGGCTGACGGGGCCGAAGCCGCTGGACCGCGGCGCTTTGCCGGCCGACGGAGCCGGACCGGTCGCGGTGCCCGGGCCCGGCGCTGTTTCCGGGGGCGCTGCCCCCGTACCCCGCGCTCGGCGCCCGCACGCTCCCCGGCCTCAGGGGCGGGTACCCAGGGCGGAGTGAGTAGCTGCGCTCTGGTTGACGGGGTCGGGGGGCGGGAGGGTGCCCGTATGGGGAATTCCGTCAGGGACGTGGCTGCGGCCACGCCCGATTCGCGTGACCGGTACGTCGATCTGCTGCGCGTCGCCTCGCTCGGGACCGTCGTGCTCGGGCACTGGCTGATGGCCGCCGTCAGCGGTGACGGGATAGGGAACCTGCTGGCCGTCGTGCCCGGGCTGCAGGTGGTGACCTGGGGGCTCCAGGTCATGCCGGTGTTCTTCTTCGTCGGCGGGTTCTCCCACGCCCTGTCCTACCGGTCACTGGAGCGCAAGAGCGGCGGCGCCCCCGTCTACGCCGCGTTCCTGCGCGGCCGGCTGCGGCGGCTGCTGCGGCCCACGCTCGTGTTCGTGCTCGTGTGGACCGCGGGGGCGCTCGCCGTGCAGGCCGCCGGCCGGGGCGACGGGCGGCTCACCGCGGCCGCCCTGCGGATGGTCACCCAGCCCCTGTGGTTCATCGGGATCTACCTCGCCATGGTGGCCTTCACAAAGGCGATGCTCAGGCTGCACCGCCGCCTCGGCTGGGCCGCCTTCGGGCTGCTCGCAGGGGCGGCCGCCGCCGTCGACGCGCTCCGGTTCGGGCTCGGCGTGCCCTACGTGGAGTTCCTGAACTTCGCCTTCGTCTGGCTCGCCGTGCACCAGCTCGGCTTCCTCCGCGCCGACGGCAGGATCCGCAGGCCCGCCCTCCTCGCCGCCGCCGGGCTCACCGGCGCCGTACTGCTCGTCGCGTACGGCCCGTACCCGCTGTCCATGGTGGGGATGCCCGGCGAGAAGGTGTCCAACATGGCCCCGCCGACCCTCGCCCTGCTCTGCCACGGCATGTGGCTCGTCGGCGCCGTACAGCTGCTCGCCGGCCCCGCCCGCCGCCTGCTGGCCCGGCCGCGCGTCTGGCGGGGCGTCGTCGCCGCCAACGGCATCGCCATGACCGCCTTCCTCTGGCACCTGACCCCCATGCTCGCCGTGTACGCCGCCCAGCTCGCCCTCGGGCTCCGGCTGCCCGAGCCGGCCTCGGCCGCCTGGGGGGCCCAGGTGCCGGTGCGGCTGCTCCTCGCGGCCGTGCTCACCGGGCTGCTCGTCGCGCTGTTCCGCCGGTTCGAGGCCCCGGCCGCAGCGCCGACGGCCCCCGGCTCCGGCCCCCGCGCCGCCGCCGGGATCACGCTCTGCCTGCTGGGCGTCCTCGGCCTGTCCATGACCGGCCTCGGCGGCCTGTTCGACGGCCACACCGCCACCCTCGTCGCACTGCCCGTCACCGCGCCCGCCGCGATCGCGATGGCACTCGGCGGCTGGTGCCTGGTGGAACGATCCGGCTCGGCGCGGAGCGTTAGGCTGAGGGGCTGATCCACACCCTTTCCCTGGAGCGCGTCTGATGGCCGTCAATCTGGTCAATGTCGAGGCAGTCAGCAAGGTGTACGGAACCCGTGCCCTGCTCGACGGCATCTCCCTCGGCGTGTCCGAGGGGGACCGGATCGGTGTCGTCGGCCGCAACGGCGACGGCAAGACCACCCTCATCAGGATGCTCGCCCGCCTGGAGGAGCCCGACTCCGGCCGGGTCACCCAGAGCGGCGGCCTGCGCATGGGCGTCCTGACCCAGCACGACTCCCTCGACCCGGCCGCCACGATCCGCCACGAGATCATCCGCGACATGGCCGACCACGAGTGGGCCGGCAACGCCAAGATCCGCGACATCCTGACCGGCCTGTTCGGCGGCCTCGACCTGCCCGGGTTCACCCTCGGCCTGGACACCGTGATCGGCCCGCTCTCCGGCGGTGAGCGCCGCCGCATCGCCCTCGCCAAGCTGCTCGTCGAGGACCAGGACCTGATCGTCCTCGACGAGCCCACCAACCACCTCGACGTCGAGGGCATCTCCTGGCTGGCCCGCCACCTCCAGGAGCGCCGCTCCGCCCTGGTCTGCGTCACCCACGACCGCTGGTTCCTCGACCAGGTCTGCACCCGCATGTGGGACGTCCAGCGCGGCTCGGTCTACGAGTACGAGGGCGGCTACAGCGACTACGTCTTCGCCCGCGCCGAGCGGGAGCGGATCGCCGCCACCGAGGAGGCCAAGCGGCAGAACCTGATGCGCAAGGAGCTGGCCTGGCTGCGCCGCGGCGCGCCCGCCCGCACCTCCAAGCCGCGCTTCCGCATCGAGGCCGCCAACGCCCTCATCGCGGACGTGCCGGAGCCGCGCGACACCTCCGAGCTGATGCGCTTCGCCAACGCCCGCCTCGGCAAGACCGTCTTCGACCTGGAGGACGTCACCGTCCAGGCCGGCCCCAAGACGCTGCTCAAGCACCTCACCTGGCACCTGGGCCCCGGCGACCGCATCGGCCTCGTCGGTGTCAACGGCGCCGGCAAGACCTCCCTGCTGCGGGCCCTCGCCGAGGCCGCCCGCACCCAGGGCGACGTCCAGCCCGCCGCCGGCACCGTCACCGTCGGCAAGACGGTCAAGCTGGCCTACCTCTCCCAGGAGGTCGGCGAACTCGACCCGTCCCTGCGGGTCCTGGAGGCCGTGCAGCGCGTACGCGACCGCGTCGACCTCGGCAAGGGCCGCGAGATGACGGCCGGCCAGCTGTGCGAGCAGTTCGGCTTCACCAAGGAGAAGCAGTGGACGCCCGTCGGCGACCTCTCCGGCGGTGAGCGCCGCCGCCTGCAGATCCTGCGGCTGCTGATGGACGAGCCCAACGTCCTGTTCCTCGACGAGCCCACCAACGACCTCGACATCGAGACCCTCACCCAGCTGGAGGACCTCCTCGACGGCTGGCCCGGCTCGATGATCGTGATCTCCCACGACCGGTTCTTCATCGAGCGCACCACCGACACGGTGATGGCGCTGCTCGGCGACGCGACGCTGCGGATGCTGCCCCGCGGCCTCGACGAGTACCTCGAGCGCCGCCAGAGGATGATCGAGGCGGCCGCGCCGGCGCCCGCCCCTGCCCCGGCCAAGTCGGCGTCCGCGGGAGACCAGCGCGCCGCGAAGAAGGAGCTGGCGAAGATCGAGCGCCAGCTCAACAAGATGGCCGACCGCGAGACGAACCTGCACGCCCAGATCGCCGAGAACGCCACCGACTTCGAGAAGGTGGCCAAGCTCGACGCGGAGCTGCGTGAACTCATCTCCGACCGCGACGAGTTGGAGATGCGCTGGCTGGAGCTGGCCGAGGAGGCCTAGGGCCGGCCGGGCCGCGGGCGCCAACTGGCCTGATAACGGCGCTGTCACGGGCCGGTCCGCCCTTGGGAACAGGGGTGCGACCGGACCGTTGTGCGTCCCTGGGCAGTGATAGAAAGGTGATCCCCCCGACCGCCCGCACGCCGAAGGTACGCGCTGATGACCGAGCCGCCCCAGCCGCCGAACCAGCCGCCCCCGCCTTCCGGTTACGGCCACCTGCCCGGCCCGCCGCAGCCCGGTTACGGGATGCCCCCGCAGGGCCCCAACCCCTACGCCCAGGCGCCGACGCAGCCCATGGGGCAGGTGGGGTACGGGTATCCGCCGCCGCCCCAGTCCGTGCCCGGCGCCCCGCAGGGCCAGGGCACCCCGCCGAAGCGGAAGACGGCCGTCATCGTGGCGGCCGCCGTCGCGGGCGCGCTCGTGCTCGGCACCGGCGCCTGGTTCGCGTTCGGCTCCGGCGGCTCCGACGGGCCAGGCAAGCCCGCGGCGCAGAGCTCCGCGCCCGCGGACGGCAAGCCCTCCGCTTCCGCCGACAAGGGCGACGGCAGCGGCAACGGCGCGAAGGACTCCGAGGACCTCAACGCCGGCCGCAAGCAGGGCGAGGACAAGGTCCTGTGGCTGAAGACCGTCAAGCTCGACGGTCCCGGCAGCGGCGTCCCCTCGGAAGGCCATTGGATCATCGGCGACACCGTCGTCAAGAGCGCGTGGAAGAACCTCACCGCCTATGGGGCCGCCGACGGCAAGGAGAAGTGGACGCTCGCCTTCCCCACCCAGATCTGCTCCGTCACCCGCCATACCACCGGCGACGGCAGGACCGTCGTCATGTACAAGGACGGCGAGTCCGACAGCGCCAGCTGCAACCGGCTGCGGTTGGTCGACCTCAAGACGGGCAAGGAGGGCTGGACCAGGGAGGTGCCCGAGGAGGGCCTCCTCGACACCATGACCAGCCCCACCCTCGGCATCACCGGCGACACCGTCACCGTCAGCCGCGGCGGCGGCGCCAGCGCCTTCAAGGTCAGCACCGGCGACAAGCTGTTCGGCAGCGAGACGGCCGAGGGCTGCAAGCCCGGCGCGTACGTCGTCCAGAACGGCAAGATGATCGCCGTCGCGAGCTGCTTCGACGAGAACATGACCAACGAGGTCTCGGGCGCCGACCCGGTCACCGGCAAGAAGACCTGGACCTGGCGGCTTCCCGACACGTACAAGGTCACGGCCGTCTACTCGCTCGACCCGATCGTCCTCGACGTCGGCAACGAGGAGAAGAAGCAACACTCCATCGTGGTCCTCGGCCCCGACGGGAAGCAGCGCACCACGGTCAGCGGCGAGGGCACCTTCGCCACCGAGTGCATCGGCAGCCTCTTCAGTACCGTCGAGATCTGCGACGCCACCGTGGTCGACGGCGGGACCCTGTACATGCCGACCGTCACGGAGCCCGGCAAGCCCAAGGCGAACGAGATCGTCGCCTTCGACCTGGGCACCGGCAAGGCCAAGTGGCGGACCCCGTCCGGCGAGGGCCGCGTCCTGACCCCGATCAAGGCCGAGAACGGCCGGCTGATCGCCTACCGCAAGGGCGTGGGGGACCAGGGCGGCGAGGTCGTGGCGATCCCGGCCGCCGGCGGCGAGCCGACCGTGCTCCTGCGCAACCCTTCCGGGGTCTCCGCTCCGATCGAGAGCTCCTTCTACCAACCGAAGATCGACTACGTGGACGGCCGCCTCTACATCTCCTCCGCCCTCCTGAGCGCCAAGGGCACGGACGAGAAGCTCCTGATGGTCTTCGGCAAGTGAACGAGCCCACCGAGCCGCCCACCGAGAGGCAGTAGCAACCGATGAGTACCCCGCCGCCCCCCCACCAGCCGCCCGCCGGCGGTTTCGGAGCGCCGCAGGATCCCCCTCCGGGTGGGTTCGGAGCGCCGCAGGATCCCCCTCCGGGCGGGTTCGGCGCGCCGCCCCCGCCGCCGGCGCCGCCCGCCGCCCCGCAGCAGCCCCCGGCCGCCCCGCC
>NZ_JBEZVK010000129.1:0-9332 GCF_040636955.1 Streptomyces sp. NPDC032472 | reverse complement strand
TCGCCCTCCCCGCGGCGCTGCTCGCCTCCGGATGCTCCGCACCCCACCGGGGGACCGGGCGGCCCGGGGATCCGATAGTCCTCACCTTGCTCACCCACTACGCGAGCGGGGTGCTCAAGCAGGCCCTGCAGGGCCCGGTCGACGAGTGGAACGCCACCCACGACCGGGTCAAGGTCCGGACCGAGGCGGTGGAGTTCACGGATCTGCTGACCACGTTCATGGTCCGGCAGGCCGCGGGTCGGGGCGCCGACATCCTGCACCCGTACTGCCTGTGGAACGGCCAGCTGGTCCAGGCCGGCGTCCTGCGGCCCGCTCCGCCCGAGCACGCCGAGGAGATCACGCGCGGCTACGGCAAGGCTGCGGTCGCTGCCGCGTCGGTGGGCGGCCGGGTCCACGGCTACCCCACCGAGGTGCAGACGTACGCCCTCTACTACAACAAGCGGCTGCTGCGCGAAGCCGGTGTCCACGGTCCGCCGCGCACGTGGCGGGAGCTGGAGGAGACCGCCTACCGCACCGCCAGGCGCGACCGGTACGGCAACACGCTGGTCCAGGGCTTCGGGCTGTCGACGGCTGACGACTCCACCACCGTCGGCCAGACGCTCGCCCTGCTCAGCGCCGCCGGCGGAACGTTCGTCTCCGAGGACGGCAGGAGAGCCGCCATCGACTCGCCGGCCGGACGGGCCGTGTTCGACCTGGAGCACCGCCTCGTCGCCCGAGGTGCGAGCGCCCCCGGCGTCAACGTCTACAAGGCCTTCCGGTCCGGGCAGGTGGCCATGGTGGTCAGCGCCGGCTGGTGGACCGGGAGCCTGAAGGAAATGATGGGCGAGGACTACCGCGACGTCGGCGTCGCCCCGCTGCCCCTCCCCGAGGCGGACGGCAGGCGCGCCACGCTCTCCACCGGCTTCATGCTCGGGGTCAACGCGGCCAGCAGGCACCCGGGCGCGGCCTGGGAGTTCCTGCGCTGGCTCAACACCGAGAAAGTCGGCGTGAGCGGCGTCAAGGGCGCCCAGGCGGGTGGGAGAGCGACCCGGATGAGCTCCCTGCAGGTGTCCGTCGGCTCCCTGACCGGCCGCTCCGACGACATGCGCACGCTCCTGGGCGCGCACAGCGATGCGAACCTGCGCCCCTTCCTGGACGCGCTGGCGTACTCGGTGCCGGAGCCGAACGTGCCCGGCGCACAACAGGCCAAGTCGCTGCTGCGCAGGAACATCGAGGCGCTGTGGACCGGTCAGCAGACGGTCGACCAGGCACTGCGCACCACCCGCCGTCAGGTCGACCGGGAGATGTCGCGCTCATGGTGAACACCCTGCCGCCGACCACGACGGCCGAGCGGGCGGCGCCCGCGACGACACGCCCCGCCGGGCCGGTCGTCGACGGCCGCGCCCGGACCCGGCGCCGCCAGGTCGTCGTCGCCTACCTCTTCCTGGCGCCGACGCTGTTGTTCTTCGCCGTGTTCCTGATCCTGCCGCTCGGCTTCGCGCTGCTGCTGTCGACGTCCCGCTGGGCCGGGTTCGACCTCGGGGACATCCAGCCGGTCGGCGCGGTGAACTTCCGGAGCCTGTTCGCCGACGGATCGACGTTCCTCGCGCCGATCCTCACCAACACGCTGATGTTCGCCCTGGGCACGGTGGTCCTCGCGCTCGCCGGCTCCGTGGTCGTCGCCACCTGCATCGACAACCTGCGGTTCCAGGGGCTGTGGCGCACCCTGTACTTCCTGCCGATCGTGACGACCGTCGTCGCCGTCGGCAACGTGTGGAAGTACATGTACGAGCCGGGCGGCCTCGTCAACGGCGCCCTCAACGCCCTCGGGTTCGGCTCGGTGGCCTTCCTCCAGGACCCCGGCACCGCGCTGCCCGCCGTCGTGGTCGTGCAGGCCTGGGCCTCGGTCGGCTCGGCGATCCTCGTCCTGACCGCCGGGCTGAAGTCCATCCCCGAGTCGTACTACGAAGCGGCGGCGCTCGACGGCGCCGGGCCGGTCACCGTCTTCTGGAAGATCACGCTGCCGCTGCTGCGGCCGGCCCTGCTGCTCGTGTGCATCACCCAGCTCATCAGCGGTTTGCAGTCGTTCGCGCTGATCATCGTGATGACCAAGGGCGGGCCGGGTGGCGCGACCGACGTGGCCGCCTTGGAGATGTACCGGCAGGCCTTCTCCTACGGCCGCTGGGGCCCGGCGAGCGCCGCCGCCTTCGTGCTGTTCGTGGTGGTGCTCGTGGTCACCCTGGTGCAGTTGTGGATCTTCCGGCGCAAGGGGGAGGACGCGTGATCCGCCGCCGTTTCCCGTGGTTCTCGTATCTGGTGGTCGTGATCGGCGCCGTGCTCACGGTGGTGCCGTTCCTCGACATGGTGATGACGTCCTTCAAGGGGGCCGGGGAGGCGGGCACGCTGCCGTACCGGTTCCTGCCGAAGGCGTTCGACGTGTCGAACTACCGGGCGGCGATCGACCAGCTGGATCTCCCGGTGCTCTTCCGCAACAGCGTCATCGCCACCGCCGTGATCACCGGGTCGGTGCTGCTCACGTCGTCACTCGCCGGCTATGCGCTGGCAAAACTCCGCTTCCCCGGCCGGACGTTCATCTTCCGGCTCGTGCTGTCGACGATGATGTTCCCCCCGTTCCTCTTCTTCATCCCGCACTTCCTCATCCTGGTGCACTGGCCGCTGGCGGGCGGCAACGACCTGTTCGGACGCGGTGGGGCGGGCCTGACCGTCAGCATCGCGGCGCTCGCCGTGCCGTTCCTGGTCAACGGCTTCGGGATCTTCCTCATGCGCCAGTTCATGGTCTCGATCCCGGACGAGGTCCTGGAGGCCGCGCGCATCGACGGCGCCGGCGAGTTCGCCGTGTGGTGGCGGATCGTCGTGCCGCAGACCAGGCCGGTCGTGCTGACGCTCGGGCTGCTGACCTTCGTCCACGCGTGGAACGAGTACATCTGGGCGCTCCTCGTCTCGACCGCCAACCCGGACGTGATGACCCTGCCCGTCGGCATCCAGCTCCTGCAGGACTACGTGGACCCGACGCGCACGATGCCGATCGTCATGGCCGGTCTCGTCCTGAGCGTCCTGCCGGTGCTGGTCCTCTTCCTGCTGCTGCAGAAGTACTACATCCGCGGCGTGATGCTGAGCGGCCTCAAGTGAGAGGCCCTCGACCACGCCCACGGCGACTGGTACCACACGCCCGCCGCCTCCTACGCCGACCTGACCGGACCGGGCTCGATGCCGAAGGTCACCTTGCACGTGACAGCCCCAGCGGGACTCCCACGCTGTCCGTCCGCTGGAGCGACAACCAGATCAGCCTGTGGCCGGGCGAATCCGTGACCGTGAAGGCCACCCACAGGACGCCCGACCCGCCCGGCACCCCGCGCATACGTGTCTCCGGATGGAACGCCCGGGCCGTCACCGTCCCGTCCGGCTGACCACGGGTGCCCCGTCTGCTCCGCGGTGCCGCGGCAGCCTCAGTTGCACCGGCCGCTGCCGCTGTAGCAGGGGACGTACTCCGGGCCCGGGCGGGGAGCCGGGGTCGGGTGGGCGCGGTCGTAGTCGTGCTGGGCGAGGACGAGGAGGGCGGCGGCCGCGGCTGCGGCCAAGAGTTGGGACACGGCCGTCCAGCGGGCGCGGGACAGCATCGCCAGGCCGGCGAGGGCGAGGACCGCGAGGAGGAAGTACGACATCCAGGCGATGTCCGCGAGCCGGGCGGCGTCGATCCGCTCCTGGTCCCCCTGCGCGGCCCATGCCTCCATGCCGTACGCGAAGCCGGTCAACAAGAACACGGCCGTCTCCACCAGGAACAGCAGTACGGCGACGGTGACGTCCGCGCCGATGGACGTCCTGTTCGACCAGGGCCGGTTGCGGCGCCGCGGGGGTGCCGGGGGTGCCAGGGGTGCCGGGGCTCCGTGCGTCATGGGCCCACCCTGCCGGGCGGCCGCCGGGCGTGCATGAGTACCCGTACTCAGAGCCGCCGGCGGCCGGGCCCAGCCACCTGCGGCTGAGCCCGGCGGCGCCACACGAGAGCCACCGCCCGGCAGTCCGGCAGCCGGGCTACTTCTTGATCTGGTTCAGGCAGAGCACGAACTGCTTGCCCGAGCTGCGGCGGGAGCCCCTGGTCTGCTCGTAGTAGCCCATGTCCGACTTGCCCTCGCAGCGGTGCGTGTCCAGCGTGCCGGATATCACCTCGACCACCTTGTACGTGGCCCCGGCGGTTCCGCAGTCCACCACCTGGAGGTCCAGGCTCGCCGCCGTGGTCCCGTTGTTCTTCAGGCAGTCTCCGGCCTTCGCGTGGTCGGCGTCGTCCTGGCTGAGGAAGTAGCCCACGGCGCAGGCGATCAGGACGATGACGACGCCGATGCCCTTGAGTATCTTCATGATGCCGATGCCGCCGCTCCGGGCCGGCGCAGCGGGCGGAGCCGCCCACTGCTGCTGGGGCTGCATCTGCGGCTGCGGCTGCTGCGGGTACATCTGCTGCTGCGGCGCTCCGCCGTAGGGCGGCTGAGCCTGCGGCGGCGGATACGCGTACCCGGGCTGGGGCGGGTACCCCTGCGGCTGCTGGGGGTAGGGGCCGGGCTGGCCGTACGGGCCGGGGCCCTGCTGCGGCGGATAGGTCATACGGGAATCCCTCAACGATCACGCGTTACGTCATTTTGACGTGGGCACGCTATAGCAATCGATCACCATCCCTGCAATCCGTCCGGCGCCGCGCGGCCGCGCCCCGCGGTCCCGCGGCCGGTGTGCCGCCTAGGACTGCGTGCCCGCGCGTTCGCCGGCCCACCTGCGCAGGGAGGCCCTGGCCCGTTCACCGTCGGCCGGACGCAGGCCGCCGATGGATATGTGGTGGTTGCCTGCGGGGACTTCGAATACGGAGGAGTCGCGCGTGCCCGTGCCGAGCCGGAAGGGCTCCGCGACCGCTATGTCGTTCTCGCCGTTGACGAACATCAGGGAGCTGCCGTGGAGCCGCACCCAGCGGTCGATGTCCGCCATCGCGCCGGCCTGGAACCGCAGGGGAATGTCCCGCGGCACGTAGGAGCGGACGTCCTGGACGCCGGGGTGGCGCAGCAGGCCCTCCAGGTGCGGAGCGGCGAAGTGCGCGTACCCGAGCTGCGTGCCGAGCTGGTGGAAGTACGGCGTGAACACCTGGAGCGTCTGGTCGGTGTAGACGGGCAGCTGCGTCACCTGGGCCACCCAGCCGTAGAGCGCGTCATCCGTCGCGTCGGCTGCGGGGACCGATGCGCAGCTGCCCTCGGGCTGGTGCATCCAGAACATCATCGGCAGGCGCAGCACGGCGAGTTCGAAGGCGCGGTCCGCGCTGCCGATGGTCAGGAAGGTGGCCTTCGCCTCCGCCGCCCACCGCTCGTACCGCTCGGTCATGGCCTCACGGCGCAGCAGCGCCTGCCGCTGGACCGACTTGAGGGCGTCGCGGCATTCGGCCGTGCCGAGCTGTTCCAGACGGGCGTCGTACGCGCTGTCGTCCCGGTCGTCGGTGTTGTTGGGCGCGCCGTAGGCGACCGTGCCGGCCACGTCGTTCGGGTAGAAGCGCCGGTGGTAGACGGCGGTCATCCCGCCCTTGCTGCCTCCGGTCGATATCCACGAGCCGCGGTACACCCGCTTGAGCGCGGCGATCAGCCGGTGGTGGTCGCTGGCCGCCTGCCAGATGGTGAGCGTGGACCAGTCGGCGCCCTCGGGCCGTGACGTCCCGAAGAACCGCTGCTCGGTGGTGAGCTGATTGGCGTCCAGCAACACGGCCGGCTCCGACAGGCGCTGCGGGGACGATCCCAGGTCGTATCCGCTGGAGTACAGCACCATCGGCTTCTTGACGGACTTGTGCACCAGCGTGACCCGCTGCTCGAAGGAGCCTCGGTCGGGATGGCGGTGGTCGGTGGGCTGGCGGAAGGACAGGTCGAGCACGGTCTGCCCCGGGGCACCCGGGCGTTCGCCGAGCAGCCGCATCCCGGGGACCGCGGCGATCCTGGTTCGGATGTCCGCGTCGGGCGCGGTTCCGGCCGGCTGGGCCAGGGCGGGGGCGGACACCCCCGTCGCTGCCAGCACACCGCACACCACCACCATGACCAGGCGTTTCATCGTGTTCCTCATGTCTCCAGAGAACCGCGTCCGGTGGCGGTCGCGGCTCCCCCGAGCGTGGAAAAGATCTCCCCCTCATGGGGGAGGACTCCCCTGTCCACGATGTGCAAGCGGGCCCTTCAGTCCCCCGGGCCGCCGTCGTCCGCCGGCGGCAGGAATTCGGCGATGATCTCGGTGCCGAGTGCGTACGCCGGCACGCCCGCGGTGATGAGCGCGGTCTCGGCGACCCCGATGAGGTCGGCGATGCCGGCTCCGGCGTGGAGTGCGCCCTGGGCGTGGATCCGGGCGGGGTGTTCCCGGCCGAGGGCCAGCAGCTGCCCGAAGTGGACGAGCTGCTGCACGCGTGCTCCCAGCGGATTGCCGGTCAGCACGATGTGGCGCAGTGCCGCGAGCGCCTCTTCGGTCGGCAGCCTGCCGAACTCCCGGGCCAGGCGCAGCCTCTGCTGCACCCCGCCGGGAACGGCTCCGAGGGTGGAGCGGTAACGGTCGCGTACGGCCTCCGTACGGGAGGCGAGGGTGTCGTCGGTCATGACGTGACCCGCGCGATCGCGGCGCGGACGGCCTCCTGGGCGCCCGGGGGGAAGTCCACGGCGCCGCCGATCGCCGCGGCGGCGATCTCGGCTTCGGCGCTCTCCTCGATCGCCACCACGAGGTGGGCGGCGGCCGCCGAGTCCGGGCCGAACACCAGGAGGCCGTGGTTGGCCAGCAGGACCGCGGCCGTCGTCGGGCGCCGTTCCAGCACCTCGACGATGCCGCGCACCGACACGTCCGATCCGCGCGGCCCCCAGGGCACCACGGGGACGTCCTCGGCCTGCCCGAAGCGCAGCATCGGCTCGGTTCGGCAGGGCAGCGGCCGGTGGGCCACGGCGAAGGCGGTCGCGGAGGGCGAGTGGGTGTGGATGACCGCGCCCACGTGGGGGCGCGCCTCGTACACGGCGCTGTGCATGGCGATGATCTCGGCGCTGACGGACTGCAGCTGCCCTTCGAGGACCTGCCCGTCGAAACCGACGGTCGCCAGCTGTTCGGGCCGCAGGCCGCGGACGAACCCCGGCGTCAGCAGGAGGCGCTCACCGTCGAGCCTGGCGCTGAGGTTGGCGTGTCCGGAGTGGGACATCACCCCGGCCGCGAAGAGGCTCTCGGCGGCTTCCACCAGCTGGTCGGCCCGCTGTTTCCGTACAAATGCGTCGCTCATGGCGGTGTCTCCAAGTGTGCTGCCAGCGGCCGCTCGTTCGCCGCTGTCCACGTGCCGACCACTCTTCAACTTGAACTAAGGTTCAAGTCAAATGCCGGGACGAACGGGGAGCGCCAGGAGCACCTGGAGCGGAACATGCGCATGACGATCGGCCGACTCGCCGAGATCACCGGAGTGCCCGCTTCGGCCATCCGGTACTGGGAGCGCCACGGCCTGCTGCCCGCACCCGAGCGGGAGAGCGGGCAGCGGCGCTATCCGCCGGAGGCCGCCGAGCGGATCACGGTGCTGCGCAAGTGCCAGCAGGCGGGGCTGACCCTGGTCGAGATCGGTGAGTTCCAGCGGGAGCAGTCCCGCAGAGAGGCGATGATCCGCGCCAAGATCATCGAGATCGAGCAGCGCATGGTCGATCTCGACCACGCCCACCAACTCCTGACGCACGCCCTCAAATGCAGCGAGGAGGACATCGTCAGGTGCCCGAAGTTCCGGGAGCAGATGGCGGGGTGGCAGGTGCCCGATCCGGCGTCGTGAGGCGGGTTCGAGGGCAAGCGTGTGCACCTCGCGGGGGCAGGCCGGTCAGGCGTCGGCGGCCGTTGTCAGTGCCTCGCGAGAGGATCTCCTCATGACGATCCTCACCGCCGAAGAGGCGCTGTTCAGCCTGTCCGACCGTGCCGCGTACGAGGCCGCGCTCCGGCGCCTGCGCGCGGCCTCACAGGCGTACTACGGCGACGGCGACAGCGATCTGGACGACGCCTCGTACGACCGGCTCAGACTGGCCGTCCTCGCCTGGGAGGAGGAGCACCCCGCAGAAACCGGCGAGGACTCCCCGACCGGGCTGGTCGCCGACGGCGCGGCCCCGGTCGGGGACGTGGCGCACACCACCCGGCTGCTGAGCCTGGACAACGTCTTCGATGCCGACGGGCTGGTGGCCTGGGGGGCGTCGGTCCAGCGGCGTCTGGGGCGCGCCCCCGAAGGCGGGTTCACGGTCGAGCCGAAGATCGACGGGGCGGCCGTGGCCGCCCGCTACCGCGGCGGGCGCCTCGTGCAGATCGTCACCCGCGGCGACGGCAGCCACGGCGAGGACATCAGCCACGTCATAGGCCAGATCGACGGCCTGCCCGAGCAGCTCGCCGTGCCGGCCACGGTCGAGGTCCGGGGAGAGGTCGCCTTCACCCAGGCGCAGTTCGAGGAGGCGAACGCCGTACGGGCCGCCCACGGCGCCCCGCTCTTCGCCAACCCGCGCAACGGCACGGCGGGCACGCTGCGGGCGAAGGACCGGCCGTACCGGCTGCAGATGACGTTCTGGGCGTACGGTGCGGTGGAGCTGGACGGCGAAACGTTTCTTCCGGGCGGTGCCACGCACGCGGAGGCCGTCGCCGCGGTCGGCGCGGCCGGCGTGCAGACGACGGCGGCCTCCGCGGCCGGGCTCCGTGTCGTCGCCGACCTGGCCGAGGCCCAGCAGCGGGTCGACGCGATCGCGGCCATGCGCGAGCAGCTGCCCGTCGGGATCGACGGGGTGGTGGTCAAGCTGAACGACGCGGCCGAGCAGGCGGCGGTCGGCTTGGGCACCCGGTTCCCGTACTGGGCGATCGCGGTCAAGCTGCCCGCGGTCGAGCGGCAGACGGTGCTGGAGGACGTCGTGTGGGAGGTCGGCCGTACGGGTGTGCTCGCCCCGACGGCGGTCCTCAGGGCCGTGGAGATCGACGGCTCCACCGTCACGCGGGCCACCCTGCACAACCCCGCCGACATCCGCCGCCGCGACCTCCACCTCGGCGACACCGTGACGGTGTACAAGGCCGGCGACATCATCCCGCGCGTCCGGGCGGCCGTGGTCGCGCTGCGCCCCGCGGGGGCGGAGCCGGTGCCGCTGCCCGAGGCGTGCCCGCGCTGCGGCGGCGACATCGACAAGAGCCAGGAGCGGTGGCGCTGTGCCAAGGGCACCTCGTGCGCCCTCCCGGCGCTGATCGAATACGCCGCCGGGCGCGAGATGCTCGACATCGACGGCCTCGGCAAGACGTACGTGGCGGCGCTGGTGGAGTCCGGCGACGTCACCGATGTCGCCGACCTGTTCACGCTCACC
>NZ_JBEZVK010000128.1:0-9552 GCF_040636955.1 Streptomyces sp. NPDC032472 | reverse complement strand
TCATCCACCGAAGTGGACGGGGTATCAACTTCTGGCGTTGATTTTTGGCACGCTGTTGAGTTCTCAAGGAACGGACGCTTCCTTTGTACTCACCCGCAGTAACACTTACTGGGGCTTTCCTCCGGGCTTCGTTCTTCGTATTTCATTTTTTTCTTGCGGTTCAGACTCTATCAGAGTCTTTCTCGCCCGCTTTCCAGGTCTTCCGCTTTCGCGGTTTCCCTTTCCGGCTTTCCCGACCCTACCAGTGCTTTCCGTGTCCTTTGCAACTCGACCGATTCACCGCCGTGAAACGCATTGAGCGCAACACAACGGCACAGGACCGAGAGCTGAGACGAAGATCTGCTACCTGTGGGGTGGGTTCCCGTCCATCGGTTGTTCGCGAGAAGTTCACGCGGCACGTCCTGGCGGGAGTCACGACAGTACAACGCCTCCGGTTCACAGGCAAATCGATTCAGGCGTATGGTCTAGTCCACTACGGTGTCGCGTGACCGCGTCGCGGCCTCCGGCCAGGAGGTTCGTTCACGCGAACCCGGACATCTCATGACATACCCTTCTCAACGTACGCCGTCGAGGACAGGCAGTGACGACGGCGCGTCGAAGCCCCACCCCTGGGAGGCCCCCATGACCACCGTGACGTCCCCTCTTGCCGGGCGTGCCATCGGACTCGCGGCTGTGCCCGATCCGGTGTTCTCCGGCGCGATGGTGGGTCCGGGTACCGCTATCGATCCCGTGCGCGAGCCCTCGGAGGCGGTGTCCCCCGTCGACGGTGTGGTCGTCTCCCTGCACCCGCACGCGTACGTCGTCGTCGACGGCAACGGGCACGGCGTCCTCACGCACCTCGGGATCGACACCGTCCAGCTCAACGGAGAGGGCTTCGAGCTCCTCGTCAACAAGGGCGACACCGTGACCCGCGGCCAGGCCGTCATCCGCTGGAACCCGCAGGCGGTCGAGGACGCCGGCAAGTCGCCGATCTGCCCCGTCGTCGCGCTCGAGGCCACGGCAGAATCGCTCGGCGACGTCAGCGAGAAGGGCGACGTCAAGGCCGGCGACGTCCTCTTCAGCTGGCAGTGACGTGTCCGCCTGCACGGGCGGGCGGGTCGGACATCCATCGCGGCGGCCGGGCCCGCCGCTCAATCGGAGACGGTGAAATGGAGACAACGCTGCGAGGCGTCGGCGTGAGCCACGGGGTGGCGATCGGCGAGGTGCGGCACATGGGCACGGCGGTCCTGGAGCCGCCGGCCCGGCAGATCACTGCGGATGAGGCGGAGCGCGAACAGGGGCGCGCCCGTCAGGCAGTGCGGGCGGTTGCGGCCGACCTGATCGCGCGCGGCCAGCTGGCCGGTGGCGAGGCCCAGCACGTGCTGGAGGCCCAGGCGATGATCGCCGAGGACCCCGAGCTCATGGCGGACGTCGACCGGCGCATCGCCGTCGGCAGCACCGCCGAGCGCGGCGTGTACGACGCGTTCGCCGCCTACCGCGACCTGCTCGCGGGGGCCGGGGAGTACATGGCCGGCCGCGTGGCCGACCTGGACGACGTCCGCAACCGCATCGTGGCGCGGCTGCTCGGCGTGCCGATGCCGGGTGTGCCGGACAGCAACGAGCCGTACGTGCTGATCGCGCGGGACCTGGCGCCCGCCGACACGGCGCTGCTCGACCCGGCGCTCGTCCTCGGCTTCGTCACCGAGGAGGGCGGTCCGACCAGCCACAGCGCGATCCTCGCGCGGGCGCTGGGCGTGCCGGCGATCGTGGCGCTGCCGGGTGCCTGCGAGATCGCCGAGGGAACGCTGATCGCCGTGGACGGCAGCACGGGCGACCTGTTCGTGGACCCGTCGGCGGAGAAGCGTGCCGAGCTGGAGGCCGCGGCCGCCGAGCGGAAGGCGGCGCTGGCCGCCTCGTCCGGTCCGGGCGCCACCTCCGACGGTCACAAGGTGCCGCTGCTGGCCAACGTGGGCGGGCCGGCGGACGTGCCGGCGGCCGTGGAGGCCGGGGCCGAGGGCGTGGGCCTGTTCCGGACCGAGTTCCTGTTCCTGGACGACAGCAAGAAGGCGCCGTCGGAGGAGAAGCAGGTCGAGTCGTACCGCAAGGTGCTGGAGGCCTTCCCCGAGGGGCGGGTCGTCGTGCGGGTGCTGGACGCGGGCGCCGACAAGCCCCTCGACTTCCTGACACCGTCCGACGAGCCGAACCCGGCGCTGGGCGTGCGCGGCCTGCGGACGCTGCTGGACCACCCGGAGGTGCTGCGGACCCAGCTGACCGCGCTGGCGAAGGCGGCCGAGGGACTGCCGGTCTACCTGGAGGTCATGGCCCCCATGGTGGCCGACCGCGCCGACGCCAAGGCGTTCGCGGACGCCTGCCGCGCGGCCGGGCTCCGGGCGAAGTTCGGCGCGATGGTGGAGATCCCCTCCGCCGCGCTGCGGGCGCGCTCGATCCTGCAGGAGGTCGAGTTCCTGTCGCTGGGCACGAACGACCTGGCCCAGTACACCTTCGCCGCCGACCGGCAGGTCGGTGCGGTGTCGCGGCTGCAGGACCCGTGGCAGCCGGCGCTGCTCGACCTGATCGCCTTGGCGGCCGAGGCCGCCAAGGCAGAGGGCAAGAGCTGCGGTGTCTGCGGCGAGGCCGCTTCCGACCCGCTGCTGGCGTGTGTGCTGACGGGTCTGGGTGTCACCTCCCTCTCCATGGGTGCCGCTTCCATCCCGTACGTGCGGGCGACGCTCGCCAAGCACACCCTGGCGCAGTGCGAGCGTGCCGCTGCGGCCGCGCGTGCGGCCGACAGTGCCGAGGAGGCCCGTGTGGCCGCGCAGGCGGTGCTGTCCGGCGAGTGAGCCGGCGTGTCCGACGACCGAGGGGCCTTCGCCGGTGGCGGGGGCCCTTCGGCCGTTCTACCCGGCCGTTCTAGGAGTGGGGGTCCGGGCCGTCCACCTCGTATCCGGGGCAGTACTCGACGCCCGGCTCGGGGGCTACGGGTTCTCCGGTGTCGGCGTCGGTGCAGTAGGCGTTGAACACCGCTGCCGCAGAGAGCGGGACGAGACGGCCCCGGTCCAGGCGCCAGCCGTGGACCCGGTCGGCGAACCCCGGGGTGGTGCTGCGCAGGACCAGTCCCCCGGTGCCGCCGAGGGCGAGGCCGGCTGCGAGGACGGCCACGAAGCCGAGGCCTTCACGGTCGGCGACGTACGGCGGGCCGTCCGGATCGTCGGGGGCTTCGGCGTGGAGGACCGCGACGAGCTGCTCGTCCTCCGTCGGGACGCTGCACACCAGGTGGTGGTGGCCGGGCCCCGCGTGCTCCACGAGGCGGGTGAGGGCCGCGGTGGCCCGCTCGAAGGCGGCGCGGCCGATGTCCTCCCCGCAGTCCGCGCAGGCCCCGACACCGGCGAGGAGCGCGGTGGCGTACTCCCAGGTGGACTGCCGTACGGCCTCGTCGATCAGGAGCGGGACCATCTCGTCGACGGGGCAGCCGGTGTAGGGCAGGGCGGGGCCGGTGCCCGCGAGTTCCGCGGTGAAGCGGCTGCGCGATGCCGCGGTGTCCGGGTCGAGGCCGTTGTCGTCGCAGAACTCGGCGTACGCCTCGGGGTCGAAGAGGGCCACGGTGGTGTGGATGCCCTCGTCCGCGAGCGACCGCAGCAGTGCGTCGACGGCGCGGAGGTAGTCCTGGTGGTCCTCGAAGGTGAAGCTGCGGTAGCGGCGCATGGCCGCGAAGTCCCCGGCGTCGGCCAGGAGGCCGACGGTTCGGGGAACCTCGCGGCGCAGCATGCGGCGCCGGGCCGTTTCCGTGGTCTTGTGCTGCGTTCCTGACATGGCTCCCCCTGCGTGGCAGATCGGCGGTCAACTGCTCACTCAGAGTAATCACGGCCACTGACAGTGACCTCGGGAGCCGCCGGCGTCAGGAGCCGGTGCGGGTGCGGGCCAGCTCCTCGTAGAAGCGCAGGAGGTCGAGGTTGTCGACCGAGCCCGGGTTGACCGCCTTCGCCATCGGCGTGCCCTGGAGCAGGCGCTTGACCGGGACCTCGATGCGCTTGCCCGTGAGGGTGTGCGGGATGCCCGGCACCTCGATGACCTCGTCGGGCACGTGCCGCGGGGAGAGCTCCTCGCGGATCACGGACTTGATCCGGCCGCGCAGGTCGTCGTCGAGGGTGGCGCCCGGCGCGAGGTGCACGAAGAGCGGCATCCAGTAGCCGCCGTTCGGCTCCTCCAGCCCGATGACCAGCGATTCCTTGATCTCGGGCAGACGCTCGACGGCCTCGTAGATGTCGGCCGAGCCCATCCGCACACCCTGCCGGTTCAGGGTGGAGTCCGAGCGGCCGTGGATGACGACCGAGCCGTGGTCGGTGAGGGTGATCCAGTCCCCGTGGCGCCACACGCCGGGGAACATCTCGAAGTAGCTGTCGCGGTAGCGGCTGCCGTCGGGGTCGTTCCAGAAGCGGATCGGCATCGAGGGCATCGGGTTGGTGACGACCAGCTCGCCGACCTCCCCGGTGAGCGGCTTGCCCGACGGGTCCCAGGACTGCAGGTCCGTACCCAGGCAGGCGGCCTGGAGCTCGCCGATGTGCACGGGGAGGGTCGGGACGGCGCCGGCGAAGCAGCTGCAGACGTCCGTTCCGCCGCTGACGGAGGCGATCCAGAGGTCCTCGGCGACCTCGTCGTGCAGCCAGCGGAAGCCGTCGGGGGGCAGCGGCGAGCCCGTGGTCGCCACGCACTTCACCGCGGACAGGTCGAAGTCGCGCGAGGGGTGGACTTCGGCCTTGCGGCAGGCCATCACGTAGGCCGCGGAGGTCCCGTACAGGGTGGCCCGGGTCCGCTCGGCGATCCGCCACTGGGCGCCGGTGTCGGGGTAGCCGGGGCTGCCGTCGTACAGGACGACCGTGGTGCCGGTGAGCAGGCCGGAGACGAGGAAGTTCCACATCATCCAGCCGGTGGAGGTGTACCAGAAGAAGCGGTCCTCGGGACCGAGGTCGCAGTGCAGGCCGAGCTGCTTGAGGTGCTCCAGCAGGATGCCGCCCTGCGACTGGACGATCGCCTTGGGCAGGCCGGTCGTGCCGGAGGAGTACAGCACCCACAGCGGGTGGTCGAAGGGGACCGGCTCGAAGACCGGCTCGGCGGCAGCGGAGGTCAGGTCCGACCAGGCCAGGGCGCCTTCGGGCGTCGGCGTGCCGAGCAGCGGGATGTGCACGACCGCGCGCAGCGAGGGCAGCTCCGCGCGGAGTTCGGCGACGGTGTCGCGGCGGTCGTGCTCCTTGCCGCCGTAGCGGTATCCGTCGACGGTGAACAGGACGACCGGTTCGACCTGCTGGAAGCGGTCGAGGACGCTGCGGGCGCCGAAGTCGGGGGCGCAGGAGGTCCACACGCCGCCGACGGCGGCGGTCGCGAGGAGCGCGACGACGGCCTCGGGGATGTTGGGGAGGTAACCGCTGACCCGGTCGCCCGGGCGCACGCCGAGGGCGCGCAGCTCGGCGGCGAGCGCCCCGACCCGGCCGCGGAGCTCGGACCAGGTGACGGGGACGGCCTCGTGGGTCTCGTCCACGTACAGCAGGGCGGCGTCACCGGCGCGCGCCGGGTCCTCGCCGGCGCGCAGGGCGTGCTCGGCGTAGTTCAGGGTGGCGCCGGGGAACCAGCGGGCGCCCGGCATCGAGCGGTCGGCGAGGACCGACTCGTACGGGGTGGTGAAGCGGACGTCGAACCAGTCGGCGACGGCCTTCCAGAAGGTGTCCAGCTCGTCCACGGACCAGCGGTGCAGCGCGGGGTAGCCGCCGTCCGCGGGGGCCCCGTGGTGCTCGGCCGCCCAGGCCTGGAAGGCGGTGATGCGGGCCGCGGCGATCCGGTCGGGCCCCGGGGACCAGAGGGGTTCCGGCTGGGTGGACGAGGTCATGGGTCGGCTCCCGGTCAAGTCTGCGGCTCGCGCGTGGTGTGCGTTGCGTACGGTGCCATCGCGCGGTGGGTGTGCGCGCGGCGGCACACAGGGACGATGCCATGCGATCTACGTCCGCACCAGAGGCGTCGGGGCGGGGCCGGGGCGGTGCCGGGGTGGTGCCGGGGCGGCGCGGATCTCGCGCCGGGCGGCGTGGACGGGTGAACGGAAGTTGAACGCAGCCTCCTCGGCCGACGGCCGATGGCAGGGTGAACAGCATGAACGGTCGCGAACTGGTGCGTGCGGTGAAGGAGATCGGTACGGAGCGGGGGCGGCGGGCGTGGCGCTCGGCGCTGCGCCACCGACGGGCGGACGCGGCGGGGCTCCCGCGCCGGGGCGCGGAGCGGGCGCGCGTGCCCGGGCTGCTGACCGGTACGGAGCCCAGGCCGGGCGGCGGGGTGCTGCGGTTCGCCCGCTCGGAGCTGCTGGTACGGGTCACGGTGGGCGGCGCGGTGTTCTGGGGCTGGGACGGGGCCGGGCCGACGCCCTCGTACGCGGTGGTGGGCAGCGGGCCGGAGCCCGACCCGCGGGCCGTGCTGGAGCCGGACACGGGCGGCGGCTGGCGGGTGGTGTCGGAGCGGGTGACGGTGGCGGTCTCCCGGCACGGGGCGGTGGAGGTCCGCACACCAGGCGGCGCGGTCCTGCGGCGGGAGCTGCCGCCGCGGTGGTGGGAGCCGGTGGGGGGCGGGGAGGCCGGGGATGGGGTGGGGGGGTTGGGTGGTTCGGGGGGTTCAGGTGGTTCGGGTGGTTCAGGCGGTTCAGGTGGTTCGGGAGGTTCGGGAGGTTCGGGGGGGTCGGGCTCCGATCGGCTGGAGGGTGGCCGCGGGGACGGCTCTGGGGGCGAGCGCGCCGGCCGGTCCGGCGCCGCTTCGCGGTGGGTCGTGCGCGCCGAGGTGCCCGCGGACGCGCGGTTCTTCGGGCTCGGCGGGCGGGCGGCGGGGCCGCGGCTGCGCGACGGGGTGTACCGGCTGTGGAACACCGACCCGAAGGGCGGCTTCGGGCCGGGCGACGACCCGCTCTACATCACTATGCCGGTGCAGCTCGTGGTCGCGGACGCCGGGACGCACCTGGTGTTCCACGACAACTCGTGGGAAGGCCGGGTGACCCTGCGCGAGGGCGAGGAGGGCGCGGGCTCGGGGCCCGACCGGCCCGGGCTCAGCCAACTGCGCATGGAGGGCGGCCCGCTGCGCTGCTGGGTGCTGGTCGGGACCCCGGCCCGGGTGCTGCAGGGCTGGTCCGGGCTGACCGGCGCCGCCGCCGTGCCGCCCGAGTGGGCGCTGGGCTACCAGCACGCGCGGTGGGGGTTCGGGAGCGCGGCGGAGGTGCGGCGCGTGGTGGCCGGGTACCGGGAGCGCGGGCTGCCGCTGTCCGCCGTACACCTGGACATCGACCACTACGAGGGGCACCGCGTCTTCACGGTGGACGAGCTCCGCTTCCCCGATCTGCCCGGGCTGGCGGGCGAGTTGCGCGAGCAGGGGGTGCGGCTGGTGTCGATCGTGGACCCGGCGGTGAAGGCCGGCGACGCGGTCCACGAGTCCGGCCTCGCGGTCGGCCCGGACGGTGCCTTCGTACGGGATGCGCAGGGGCAGGAGGTGCGGGGCGAGGTCTGGCCCGGCGAGTGCGCGTACCCGGACTTCACGGATCCGGCGGTGCGGCAGTGGTGGGGCGGGCTGTATGCGGAGCGGCTGGCGCAGGGCTTCTCCGGGGTGTGGCACGACATGAACGAGCCGGTGTCGTTCGCACCGTTCGGGGACATGACCCTGCCCCGGTCCGCGCGGCACGCCATGGACGGGGTGGGCGGGGACCACCGGGCCGCGCACAACGTGTATGCGCTGGGGATGGCGCAGGCCGGGTGGGAGGGTCTGGTACGGCTGCGGCCCACGGAGCGGCCGTTCCTGTTCTCCCGGTCGGGGTGGGCGGGTATGCAGCGGTACGGGGGCACGTGGTCCGGGGACGTGGAGACCGGCTGGGAGGGGCTGCGGGCCTCGCTCGCACTGGTGCTGGGTCTCGGGCTGTGCGGGGTGCCGTACTCGGGGCCGGACGTGGGCGGGTTCGGGGGGACGCCGTCGCCGGAGCTGTATCTGCGGTGGCTGCAGCTGGGCGCGTACATGCCGCTGTTCCGGACACACTCGGCGATCTGGGCGGGGCGGCGGGAACCGTGGGAGTTCGGGCCGGAGGTGGAGCGGCATGCGGCGGCCGTCCTGGCGGAGCGGGAGCGGCTGCGGCCCTATTTCGTGACGCTGGCCCGGCTCGCCCGGCGGACCGGGGCTCCGTACGTGCGGCCGCTGTGGTGGGGCTCGCCGGAGGACCGGGGGCTGCGGGACTGCGAGGACGCCTTCCTGCTGGGAGACGCGCTGCTGGTGGCGCCGGTGCTGGAGCCCGGCGCGGACCGGCGGGCGGTCCGGCTGCCGCGGGGGCGGTGGTACGACACGGCGACGGGGACGGCGTACGAGGGGCCGGGGCAGGTGCTGCTGGATGCACCGCTCGGGCGGGTGCCGGTGCTGGCGCGGGCGGGGGCGGTGCTGGGGGTTCGGGGGGACGGGGTTCGGGGGGAGCCGGATGTGGGAGTGGGCCTCGAGGTGTGGGCTCCGGCGCGGGGGCGGAGCGGTGGCGGGGTGGTGATCCGGGATCCGGGGCCCGGGTTCGAGCAGGACGAGGTCGAGCGGTACACGGTGCGGTGGGAGGGGGATGCGGTGGTGGTCGAGGATGAGGGTGGGGAGCTGGTGGAGGGGGTTGTTGTGCGGGGGGATTGTGGTGGGGGTGGTGGGAGTGGTGGGGGTGGGGGTGGTCGGGCTGGTGCTGGTGGTGCTGCGCGTTCCTCTGGATTTTCCGGCTCCGGGAAGGATGTAGCTCCGCTATAGCGGCGTACGGGACCCTGCCCGTGCGCGGCGTACCGGCCGTGCTGCCGTCGGAGCGGTTCGATCAGGGGAGTTTGTGATGGTCTTGGCGAGCCCGGCGAGGCCGGCGAGGCCTGCGCGACCGTTGGTTCCTCGGCTGCGGGCGTTACAGGGCCCGCGCCACTGGGACATGGCGCCAGGAGCCGAGGTTGTGGGTGCGTGCCAGTTGCTTGCGGCGTGGACGCTCGTTGTCGTCGCGACGCAACAGGCGGACCCGGTCAGATCCCTGACGATGTTCGGGGTCGGGTCGGTGGTCGCCGTGGCGGTGGGCTTCCTGCACGGAGTGCTGCTCGTCAAGCCCTTGGCGCTGCTGGGCCGACTGACGGCCCGCCTGACGGCGTGGCCGCAGTCGGTTGCGGTGCTGGTGCTGATGGTGCCGCTCTCGGCACCGCCGGCAGCCGTGGTCCGGTGGTGGCTGCGCGAAGCAGTGGCGACGGCCCCTTCCTTCGGGGCGGTCTGGGCCGCCACGGCGGCGTGCGCGGTGCTCCCGCTCGCCGCGGGGGCGAGTCTGCGGGCACGGGCGGTCCCGGTCCCGGCGAGGACGCTGTGGGCCCGCGGCCTGACGGTGACGGCGGCAGCCGTGGCGGTCACGACGATGGCCGGCTTCGTGATGGAACTGCCGGTGTAGGGGCGACGGGGTCACGGTGGACCGGGGTCGGAGGGTGCTCGGGGGCGTCCCGGCCGCCCATTGTCCTTTCGGTTCGCGCCGGCTCGTCAAGGGCGCTCCTGCGTCGCGTCGCTTCGCGATCGCCTTCGGCG
>NZ_JBEZVK010000127.1:0-9688 GCF_040636955.1 Streptomyces sp. NPDC032472 | reverse complement strand
CCGCCGCGCCGACCGCCACGGCCGCGCCGACCACGCCCGCGCCGAAGCCCACCGCGACCACGACCACGCCGAAGCCGCCGGGCGGCGGGACCTCGCAGGCCGCGCCGTTCGCCCCGTACGTGGACACCTCGCTCTACCCCGCCTACGACCTGCTCGCCACCGCCGACCAGACCGGGGTCAAGGAGTTCAACCTGGCCTTCATCACCTCCGGCGGCGGCTGCAACCCCCTGTGGGGCGGCGTCACCGCCCTCGGCTCCGACCACGTCGCCTCCCAGATCGCGGCCCTGCGCGCCAAGGGCGGCGACGTCCGGGTGTCCTTCGGCGGCGCCGCCGGCTCCGAACTGGCCCTGGCCTGCTCCTCCGCAGCCGACCTGGCGGCCGCGTACGGCAAGGTGGTCGACGCGTACGGGCTCACCAAGGCCGACTTCGACATCGAGGGCGCGGCCCTGCCCGACACCGCCGCCAACACCCGCCGCGCCCAGGCGATCGCCCTGCTCCAGCAGAAGCACCCCGGGCTGAACGTGTCCTTCACCCTCCCCGTCATGCCGGAGGGCCTGACCCAGCCGGGGATCGACCTCCTCGCCAACGCCAAGCGCAACGGCGTGGCCGTCTCCGCGGTCAACGTGATGGCCATGGACTACGGCCCGGCGTACAGCGGCGACATGGGCGGCTACGCGATCCAGGCCGCCACCGCGACCCAGGCGCAGATCAAGGGGGTCCTCGGGCTCTCCGACGCGGCCGCGTGGAAGACGGTGGCGGTGACCCCGATGATCGGCGTGAACGACGTGGCGAGCGAGATATTCACGGTGGAGGACGCCACCCAGCTGGCCGGATTCGCCCGCACGAAGGGCCTGGCCTGGCTCGCGATGTGGTCGGGGGCCCGCGACCGGCAGTGCCCCGGCGGCCCCAAGAACTCCGCCGACGCCACCTGCTCCTCCATCACCCAGAGCCCCTTGGCCTTCACCAAGGCCTTCGCCTCCCGCGGCTAGGTGGATGGGTCCCGGGACGGCGGCGGCTCACCCCCGTGGCGCCGTCCGTCCCGGGTCTCGGCGGGCTACGTTCGGTTCCGGGGAAGTCGTGCCCGGGGCGGCGATGAGTTTTCCCGGCCGCGGGAGTCTCCATTGCCGTCCACCACTGCACAGGAGGAGCACCCACGTGGCTCAGTTGCTGAGGGTCCAGAACTTCAACGTGTCCGGCGACGGCATCGCCGCCGGCGAGGACCAGAGCCTGGAGAGGCCGTTCGGGCACGTCGATCCCGGGAAGCTGTTCGCCTGGGCCGGGGCCACCGCGAGCTGGCCCAACCGCACCGACCCCGGCGGCAGCCGGGGCCTCGACGACTACTTCACCCGGGACTTCGCGAACAACATCGGCGCCGAGATCATGGGCCGCAACAAGTTCGGGCCCCAGCGCGGTCCCTGGCAGGACTTCGAGTGGCGCGGCTGGTGGGGTGAGGAGCCGCCGTTCCACACCCCGGTGTTCGTGATGACGCACCACCCGCGCCCGTCGTTCTCGCTGTCCGACACGACGTTCCACTTCGTCGACGCCGACCCGGCCACGGTCCTGGCGCAGGCGCGGGAGGCCGCGCAGGGCAAGGACGTGCGGCTCGGCGGCGGGGTCACCACCATCAGGGAGTTCCTCGACGCCGACCTCGTCGACACCCTGCACGTGGCGGTCTCGCCGGTGAAGCTCGGGTCGGGGCTGCGGCTGTGGGAGTCGCCGGAGGAACTGCTCGACCGCTTCCACCTGGACGTCGTACCCAGCCCGAGCGGTGTGACCCACCACCTGTTCTGGCGGAAGTGACGCGTCCGGAAGCGACGCATCCCGCAGCGACGCGTCCGGACGGGCGGTCGGCCACGGCCGACCGCCCGGCCCGGATCCGGTTCAGCGCAGGTCGAACCGGTCGAGGTTCATGACCTTGTCCCACGCGGCCGCGAAGTCGCGCACGAACTTCTCGCCCGCGTCCGCGGAGGCGTAGACCTCGGACACGGCCCGCAGCTGCGAGTGCGAGCCGAAGACGAGGTCGACGGCGGTCGCGGTCCACTTGACCTGGCCCGATGCGCGGTCGCGCCCCTCGTACTGGTTCTCGCCCGACTCGGACGCGTGCCACTCCGTGCCCATGTCGAGGAGGTTGACGAAGAAGTCCGTCGTCAGCGTTCCGGGCCGGTCGGTCAGGACGCCGTTCCGGGACCGCCGGACGTTGGCGTTGAGCGCCCGCATCCCGCCGACCAGCACGGTCATCTCGGGGGCGCTCAGCGTCAGCAGGTTGGCCCGGTCCAGGAGCAGCGTCTCCGGCGCGAGCTTCTCGCCGGCCCGCAGGTAGTTGCGGAACCCGTCTGCCCGCGGCTCCAGCACGGCGAACGAATCCACGTCCGTCTGCTCCTGCGAGGCGTCGGTGCGCCCCGGCGCGAACGGCACCGTGATGTCGTACCCGGCGTCCTTCGCGGCCCGCTCGACGGCCGCGCACCCGCCCAGCACGATCAGGTCGGCGAGCGAGATCTTCTTCCCGCCGGTCTGTGCGCCGTTGAAGTCCCGCTGGATCCCCTCCAGGGTCTGGAGGACCTTGCCCAGTTCGGGCGTGTCGTTGATCTCCCAGTCCTTCTGCGGGGCGAGCCGGATCCGGGCGCCGTTCGCGCCGCCGCGCTTGTCGGTGCCGCGGAAGCTGGCCGCCGACGCCCAGGCCGTGGAGACCAGGTCGGGGACGGACAGCCCGGAGGCGAGGATCTTGTCCTTGAGGGCGGTGACGTCCGCGTCCGTGACGAGTTCGTGGTCCACCGCGGGCACCGGGTCCTGCCACAGCTGGGGCTCGGGGACCCAGGGGCCGAGGTAGCGGGAGACGGGCCCCATGTCGCGGTGCAGCAGCTTGTACCAGGCCCGGGCGAACGCGTCGGCGAGGGCGTCCGGGTCCTCGTGGAAGCGGCGCGCGATGGGCTCGTAGACAGGGTCGAGGCGCAGGGCCAGGTCCGTCGTCAGCATCATGGGCGCGTGCCGCTTCGACGGGTCGTGCGCGTCCGGCACGGTGTCCCGGGCCTCGGGGTTCTTGGGCGTCCACTGCCGGGCGCCGGCCGGGCTGGTGGTCAGCTCCCACTCGTAGCGGAACAGGTTGTCCAGGTACCCGTTGTCCCAGGTGGTGGGCTCGTTGGTCCAGGCGCCCTCGAGGCCGCTGGTGATCGCGTGGGCGCCCTTGCCGGTGCCGTACGTGTTCGGCCAGCCGATGCCCTGCGCCTCCAGGGGGCAGGCCTCGGGCTCCGGTCCGACGTACTGCGGGTCGACCGCTCCGTGGCACTTGCCGAACGTGTGGCCGCCGATGATGAGAGCGGCGGTCTCCTCGTCGTTCATCGCCATCCGACCGAAGGTGTCGCGGATGTCCTTCGCGGCGGCCAGCGGGTCCGGGTTGCCGTTCGGGCCCTCCGGATTCACGTAGATCAGGCCCATCTGGACGGCGCCGAACGGATTGGCGAGTTCCCGGTCGCCGCTGTAGCGCTCGTCTCCGAGCCAGGTGTCCTCCGGGCCCCAGAAGATCTCCTCCGGCTCCCAGATGTCCTCACGCCCGAACCCGAATCCGAATGTCTTGAAACCCATCGACTCCAGGGCGCAGTTTCCGGCGAAAACCAGGAGGTCGGCCCAGGAAATCCGCTTTCCGTACTTCTGCTTGACCGGCCACAGCAGGCGGCGCGCCTTGTCCAGGCTCGCGTTGTCCGGCCAGCTGTTCAGCGGGGCGAACCGCTGGGCGCCGGAGCCGCCCCCGCCGCGGCCGTCGGCGATGCGGTACGTGCCCGCGGCGTGCCAGCTCATGCGGATGAAGAGGGGCCCGTAGTGGCCGTAGTCGGCGGGCCACCAGTCCTGCGAGGCGGTCATGACCTCGAACACGTCCCGCTTCAGCGCGTCGACGTCGAGCTTCTTGAATTCTTCCGCGTAGTCGAAGTCCTCGCCCATCGGATTGGACCGGGGCGAGTGCTGGTGGAGGACCTGGAGATCCAACTGGTTCGGCCACCAGTCCCGGTTCGTCCTGGGCCGCGTCGCGGCGGGGGTCGGGGAGGGGATTACCGGGTTCTCGCTTTCGCTGCCGGACATGTCCGTCCTTCTTTCCTGTCGCGCTCTTTCCTGCTGCCGGCTACTGCCCGTGCATGACGATGCCCGCGGTGTGTCGGGCCGTCCGGCGACGACCGTATGACACGGCGGACTTCAGCGCCGCGAGAACACGCACAGCAACTCCGTGTCCGTGAAATCCGAATTCCGGAGTCGATTTTAGTCGTCTTGACCCGGATGCAAACGGGGGGCGCGGGCGGCTGTGGACGGGGGTTCGGGGCGTGCGTCCGGACCCGCGGCGGGCGGCTCCAGGGAGCGGCCTTGAACGCGTTCAAGGGCACTCCTGGACGGCTTGTTGAACGCGTTCAAGATCTGGCAGGATGGCCGCGGAACGACCCTGCGCCCGCAGGGACGGATGCCGGGCCCGCTCTGCCCGCATGCCGTTTCGCCCGGAGATCCGAGGTTTCACGTCATGCTCCTGCTCACACCCGTCCTGCTCGCCGTGGTGCTCGCCGTGGTGCTGCTGGTACTGGCCGTCGCCTTCGCCCTCGGGGCGCTCGTCGGCTGGTTCCTCGCCCCGCTGAGCCGCCCGCTGCCGCTCTGGGGCAGGATCCCGCTGCTCGTGATCACCGCGGCCGCGGCGGCTTCGCTGTGGGCGATCGGAGCCGAGGTGAACGGCTATCTCTGGCCGCTCTTCGCCGGTGCGTCCTTCCTCTCGACGGTGATGACCGCGACCCTCCGCCTCGTGAGGAGGCCGGGGAACGGCTCGAAACCCCGTGTCCCCTCCGTGGGCGGCGTCAGTCGGTCAGGAAGGTGGTGAGGGCCGCGGCCACCGACGACGGGTCCTCGACCTGCGGGTAGTGGCCCACGGCCGGCGGGCCGGCCAGCTCCTCGACACGGGCGCCGGGCATGCGCATCCGGATGCGCTCCAGTACGTGGGCCCCGCTGATCGGGTCGGCCGGTCCCCACACGAAGAGCGTCGGGCCGGGGTGGCCCTCCAGCGCCGCGGTCCACCGGTCGGCGTGGACCCGGCGCTCGTCGATGTACCGCAGCAGCCGCGGCGCGAGGCGGTGGCCGCCGGCCCGTGAGGCGGACGCCCACAGGTCGTCGAGGTCGGCGTCCGCCACCTCGCGCCCCAGGACGGGGCGCAGCGCCGCGGCGAACCGCCGCCGGGTGGTGAACGGGGCCAGCAGCGGACCCAGCGGGCCGTGCAGCAGGCGCTGCATGAGCACGGGGCGGTGGAGGTCGGGGTAGAGGCCGCCGTTGAGCCAGGCCATGCGGGTGACGCGCGAGGGGTCGCGGGCCAGCAGCTCCTGGCCGACGCTGACGCCGTAGTCATGCGCCACCAGGGCCGTCCGCCCGATCCCGTACAGCCGCCACACCTCCTCGACCAGCGAGGCCTGTTCCAGGACGGAGTACGGGTGCCGCCGGGGTTTGTCGCTCTCGCCGAAGCCCAGCAGGTCCAGGGTGGTGACGCGCAGCCCGGCCGCCGCGAGGGCGGGGGCGACCGCCGCCCAGTCGTGGGAGGAGGTCGGGAAGCCGTGGAGCAGGGTGACGGGGCTGCCGTCCGGCGGACCGTCCTGGCGTACGAAGAGCCTGTGGTCCGCGACCCGTACGGTCGTCCCGCCGGCGGTCCAGTGGTCCAGCGGCGGCAGGACCCGGTGCCCGCTCATGCTCCGTCCTCCTTCTCGTCGTGTGTCTCGTGCAGCCGACTGAGTCCGTGCAGGAGCGTGGCCAGCCCGAAGTCGAACTCCTCGTCGCTGTCGAGGGAGTTGAGCAGTTCGGCGTTCCGGTGGACGACCGGGTGGGTGCGGGGCGACAGCGAGGCGAACAGGTCGGTCATCGCCGCGCGCTGTGCGGGCGTACGGGCCGCGCCGCCGGCGTCGAGCACCGCGGAGCCGATCACGAAGTGGGTGACGGTGAGGTACACGTGCACGGCCGTGCGGGGTGGCCAGCCCTGGCCCAGGAGCTGACCGAGGGCGTGCTCGCGGGCCCGCAGCGCGTTGGGGCCCAGCAACTGCCCGGCCGTGAGCAGCGGTACGACCGCGGGGTGCGCCAGGAGCACCCGGCGGAACTCCCGGGCCCCCGCCTCGAGTCCGGACCGCCAGTCGCCGCCGAGGACGGGCAGCCGGATCTCGCCGAGCACGTGGTCCACGGTCTCGATCACCAGCTCCTCCCGGCTCGCCACGTGGCGGTACAGGGAGGTGTGGCGAACCTGGAGGACGTCGCCGAGCCGGCGCATGGTGAGGGCGTCCGTCCCCTCGCGGTCGGCGAGTTCGAGCGCGGCGGCGGTGATGCGCTCGAGCGTCAGTCCGCCCTGCCGGGGCCGGCGGCGGGCTCGCTCGGCGTAGCGCGCCTGCCACCAGGAGGGGGAGCCGGGCTCCGTACCGGGGCCGGCGGCCGGGACGGGGGATGCGGGTGTTTCGGATGCCATGGGTCCGTCTTACTCGAAACTCACTCGAAGAGGTCGGGCTCGGTACGGGAGATCTCGTCCCACAGCGGCTGGAACGAGAACCAGCCCGCCAGCGGGAAGCCGGTCTGGTCGCGGGTGTACCGGGCGCCCTCCGGGCTGATCGGCCGGGGCGTGCCGGCCGCCTCGGCGAGCAGCTGGGCCTGGGCGCTGCGCTCCATCGAGATGAACCACCAGGCGGCCTCCTCCACCGACTCGCCCACGGTGAAGACGCCGTGGTTCTGGTAGATGACGGCCTTGTGGGACCCCAGGCTCGCCGCGAGCTGCCTGCCGGATTCCTCCTCGATGACCACCGCGCCGGCGTCGTCGCGGTGCAGGGTGTGCTGCTCGTACACGGCGCAGGCGTCCTGGGTGATCGGGTCCAGCAGGCGGCCCAGGCTGGAGAAGGCCTTGCCGTGCACGGCGTGCGCATGGCAGGCGGCGACGATGTCGGGGCGGGCGGCGTGCAGGGCGGAGTGGATCACGAACCCGGCCCGGTTCACCGGCCGCCTGCCGTGCCGCACCTGTCCCTCGTGGTCGACGAGGATCAGGTCCGACACGCGGACGTGCCGGAACGACATCCCGAACGGGTTGACCCAGAACATGTCCGGGTACTCCGGGTCGCGCACGGTGATGTGACCCGCCACCCCCTCCGAGAACCCGAGGCGGCCGAAGACCCGGCAGGCGCCGGCGAGGCGCTGCTTGCGGTGCTCGCGCTCTTCCTCGGGGCTGGCGAACACGCGCGGGAGATTGAGCTCCAGCTCTTCCTGCTGAGGGATGAAAGCGCTGCGCACAGCGCCGGCGGTCGATGCGTCGTCCATACCCGGACCCTTCGTCTCGACGGTGACGAGGTCGCCGCTCGCGCGCAAAATGCGACCACTGGACGCAAACAATGCGACCACCGGACGCAAAACGCAAGGGGTCCGCGGAGAGGTCTCCTGTCGGGCCACCCGGGCAGAGACGGCCTGTGCACCCGCACCCCCCTCGCAGCCGCCGAAGGCCGCACCCGGCCGGATCACGAGGTGCACGGCGCCCGGCGGGGAGCGGTGCTGGATACTCAGGGGATGGATGGATCAAGGGCTGAGTGGGTCAACACCACCCACGATTGGGCCCGCGACGTAGACCGGGGCCATCTCGCCCGGATTCGCCAAGAGCCGGAGCGGTTTGCTCCCTGTGGCCCAGGACACCTCGTCCTCGAAGTCGTCGCCTATGCCGCCGATGAGGCATCCGGTCGAGAGGGGGGCCGATGTCTGATCACTCTGCACGGGGACGGCTCCGTGTCCGTCGCGGACAACGGACGAGGCACCGACACTCGAGTCGATGATCACGGTCGGGTCGTGAAGAAGCCGGTGATGGCGTCGAAGGACCTGCGGTTCTTCGACGCCCCGGATGCAGAGCAGCTTCCGAACGGGCATCCGCGTCGCGGCATGTCCGTCGTAGCGGCGCTCAGCGAGTGGCTGATTCACACCAACCGCCGTCACAACGGGGCCTGGAGCCGGCGCTATGAGCACGGTGTTCCGGTGACTGACCTGATTCCCCTTGAGGCCGACGGAACCACCGGGACCCTCGTCCGCTTTCGAGCAGCCGAGTCGCTCTGCCCGCCGGGGTCGTTGACCGTGGACGATCTGACGCGGTGGACCGCGCACTGGTCTCACCTGGAGGTCCGCCTCGATGACCAACGCGGCGGAGCAACCTGATCCGGTGAGAGCCGGGTTATCGACGCGGCCCTCGGCGTAGGTGTGGCCGACGCGATCGGCTGGAGAAGCGGCCCGGAGGCCATCTTCATCCTCAACGTCGCCGCCCGGGGCCCGGTCTGCCCACTCCGACACCCTCGTGATCACTTTTCGGCGGCTGAAGACGTACCGGTCGCGGGGGCATTGCGACCTGGGTCGTGACGTGCGGTTAGGTTGGGGCCTGTGTTGAGGGGGAGATCAGCCGAGGTGGCGGCACTGGACCGGGTGTTGTCGCAGGCGCGGGACGGTCGCGGGGCTGCACTGGTGTTACGCGGCGAGGTGGGCGCCGGGAAGACCGCCCTGCTGGAATCGGCGGCCTCGTCCGCGGCGGCCGCCGGGGCCAGGCTGCTGCGGGGCGCCGGGGTGGAGTCCGAGGCGGAGCTGCCGTACGCCGGACTCCAGGTGGTGCTGCGGGAGGTGCTGGGGCTCATCGGGCGGCTCCCCGCCCGGCAGGCCGAGGCGCTGCGCACCGCGGCCGATCCGGCCGCGGGCCGGGTCGAGGGCACGGACGTGGGTACGGGCAGCGGCGGCGCTGCCGGCGCTGCGGGGGTGGGCGGCGACCGGTTCCTCGTCGGCGCCGCCACGCTCACGCTGCTCGGTGAACTGGCCGGGGACCGGCCCGTGGTGGTGCTCGTCGACGACGCCCACTGGCTGGACCACGAATCGGCCGAGGCGCTCGTGTTCGCCGCCCGCCGGCTGGGAGCCGAACGCGTGGCCGTCGTCTTCGCGGCCCGCAACGGCTCCGGGCCGGCCGTGTTCGGGGCGCCCGGACTCCCCGTACTGCCGCTCGACCCGCTGCCCGACGAGGAGGGATCGGCCCTCCTCGGGGACCTCGCACCCGCCCTGCACGCCTCGGTCCGGCAGCGGGTGCTCGCGCAGGCCCAGGGCAACCCCCTCGCGCTGGTGGAGCTGGCCGGTGCGTTGACGGCCGGCCAGCGGGACGGCAGCGAGCCGGTCAGCGACCAGGAGATCGCCGTGCTGCCCGCCTCCTGGCGCGTGCAGAGGATCTTCGACGACCGGATCAGGGAACTGCCCGGGCCCACGCAGGCCCTGCTGACGGCCGCCGCCGCGGAGGACACCGGCGACCTCGCCCTGATCGTGCGCGCCGGAGCGGGGATGGAGGCCGCCGCCGCGGACCTCGCCTCGGCGGAGGAGGCCGGGCTGATCCGGCTGGCCGGGGGCCGCGTGGTGTTCCGGCATCCGCTCGTACGGGCCGCCGTGTACCAGGGGGCCGGGATGTCCCGGCGGATGGCCGCCCACCGGGCGCTGGCGGACGCGCTGCTGCCGTCGGGTGCGGGTGCGGGTGCGGGTGCGGGTGCGGGTGCGGGTGCCGGTGCCGGTGCCAGTGCCAGTGCCGGTGATCGTGCCGGTAGGCGGGCCTGGCACCTTGCCGCGGCCGCCGTCGGCTACGACGAGGACGTCGCCGGCGAGCTGGAGCGGACCGCGGAGCACTTCCGCTCGCGGGGCGGGCGGGCCGCGG
>NZ_JBEZVK010000126.1:0-9770 GCF_040636955.1 Streptomyces sp. NPDC032472 | reverse complement strand
CGAAAGCCGCAGCGAACGCCGGCTGAGCCGCATACAACTCACGACCCATCCCCACCCGCTGAGACCCCTGACCGGAGAAGACCGCGGCGAGCCGGGCCCCGGCCGCCGGCCGCCCCTGGACCAGGGACGGCACCGCACGGCCTTCGGCCAGGGCCCGCAGCCCGGTCAGGAAGTCCTCACGGTCGGTGCCGACGACCGCAGCACGGTGGCCGAAGGCGGTACGGCCGGTCGCCAGGGCCAGGCCGGTCGCGGCCGCCCCGGACTCCTCCGGGAAAGCCTCGACATGCGCCGCCAGGGCCGCAGCCTGGGCCCGCAGGCCGTTGGCGGTCGGTGCGGAGAGCACCCACGGCACCGGCTGCCCGCTGCCGGCCCCGTCCGCCGTACGCGGCGACGGGTCGGACCCGGTTTCGGGTTCTTCGAGGATGACGTGTGCGTTGGTACCGCTGATGCCGAACGAGGACACGGCAGCCCGGCGCGGACGGCCACCCGGCTCCCACGGGCGTGCCTCGGTCAGCAGGCTCACCGCGCCCGCCTCCCAGTCCACCCGGGTCGAGGGCACGTCGGCGTGCAGGGTCGCGGGCAGCGTGCGGTTCCGCATCGCCATCACCATCTTGATCACACCCGCAGCACCCGCCGCGGCCTGCGTGTGACCGATGTTCGACTTCACCGAACCCAACCACAACGGCGCCTCGTCGCTGTGCTCCTGGCCGTAGGTGGCCAACAGCGCCTGCGCCTCGATCGGGTCACCCAACCGCGTACCCGTACCGTGCGCCTCCACCACATCCACATCAGCACCGGTCAGACCCGCCGAAGCCAGAGCCTGCCGGATCACCCGCTGCTGCGAAGGACCGTTCGGCGCCGTCAAACCATTGCTCGCCCCGTCCTGGTTCACCGCACTGCCGCGCATGACCGCGAGCACCTGGTGCCCGTTGCGCCGCGCATCCGACAAGCGCTCCAACAGCAGCAGACCCACGCCCTCGCCGAACCCGGTCCCGTCGGCATCATCGGAGAAGGCCTTGCACCGCCCGTCCTCCGACAGCCCCCGCTGTCGACTGAACTCCACGAAGGTCGTGGGAGTCGACATCACGGTCACACCGCCGGCCAATGCGAGGGAGCACTCGCCCTGGCGCAGAGCCTGGGCAGCCAGGTGCATGGCCACCAGCGACGAGGAACACGCCGTGTCCACACTGACCGCCGGCCCCTCCAGACCGAAGGTGTAAGCCACACGGCCCGAGGCCACACTGTTGGAACTGCCGTTGACCAGGTAGCCCTCCAGCTCCTTCGGTGCCCGAGTGATCCGCGAGGCGTAGTCGTTGTACATGACGCCCGCGAAGACGCCGGTCCGGCTGCCGCGCAGGCTCGCCGGGTCGATACCGGCCCGCTCGAACGCCTCCCACGCCGTCTCCAGCAGCAACCGCTGCTGCGGATCCGTCGCCAGCGCCTCACGCGGACTGATCCCGAAGAACTCCGCGTCGAACCGGTCCGCGTCGTACAGGAACCCACCGTGCCGCGTGAAGGACGTGCCGCTGCGCTCCGGATCCGGGTCGCGCAACGCGGCAAGGTCCCAGTCGCGGTCCTCGGGGAAGTCCCCGATGACGTCGCGGCCCTCCGCCACCAGCCGCCACAGCCCCTCCGGGTCGGTGACCCCGCCCGGGAAGCGGCAACCGATGCCGACGATCGCGATCGGCTCGTCGGCGGGGATGCCGGCGGCGGCGCCCGCGCCTGCGAGGTCGGCGCCCACGGTGGTGTCGGCCGCTTCACCGCCGAGGAGTTCACCGGCGAGGTGCGCGGCGAGCACGCTCACCGTCGGGTGGTCGAAGACCAGCGAGGCGGGCAGTTTGAGTCCGGTGGCCTGGTTCAGCCGGTTGCGGAGTTCCACGGCCGTCAGCGAGTCGAAGCCCAGCTCGATGAACGGGCGGTCCACCGGCACGGCGCGCGGGTCGGCGTGGCCGAGTACGGCCGCCGCCTGGGCGCCGACCAGTTCGGTCAGCAGCCGCTGCCGGTCCGCGGCCGACAAGGTCCGCAGCCGGTCGGCCAGTCCCCCGCCGGAGCTGTCGGCTGCGGATCCGGCCGCCGCCGCCCGACGGGCCACGGGCCGTACGAGACCCCGCAGGAGTACCGGCACGGGTGCGCTGCTCCGGGCCAGGGCGGCCAGGTCGAGGCGGGCCGCGACCACGGCAGGAGCCGTCCCGGCGAGGGCCTCGTCGAAGAGCGCCAGGCCTTCGGCGGCGGCCAGCGGTGCGACGCCGGAGCGGCCCAGTCGGGCCAGGTCGGAGCCGGTGAGCTTGCCGGTCATCCCGCTGGCCTCGGCCCACAGGCCCCACGCCAGCGAGGTCGCGGGAAGCCCGTCCGCTCGCCGTCCGGCCGCGAGTGCGTCGAGGTAGGCGTTGGCGGCGGCGTAGTTGCCCTGCCCCGCCGTGCCGAGCGTTCCCGCGAGCGAGGAGAACAGGACGAACGCGTCCAGGTCCAGCTCCCCGGTGAGCTCGTGCAGGTGCCGGGCCGCATCGGCCTTGGGAGCCAGTACGCGCGCCAGCCGCTCCTCGGTCAAGGACTCCAGCGTGCCGTCGTCCAGCACACCAGCCGTATGCACCACAGCCGTGAGGGGATGCGCGGCCGGGATCTCCGCCAGCAGCGCCTGCAGAGCCCCCCGGTCGGCGGTGTCACACGCCGCGACCGTGACCTGCGCACCCAGCGCACCCAGCTCCGCAACCAGCTCCCCCGCGCCGGGCGCAGCCGCACCACTGCGCGAAACCAGCAGCAAGCGCCCCACGCCGTACTCGGTCACCAGATGCCGCGCGAACAAGGCACCCAGCAGCCCGGTACCACCCGTGATCAGCACCGTGCCCCCGGCCCGGAAGACCGCACGGTCCCCCACACCCGGATCCTCCGCCGCCACCGGAACGAGCCGGGGCAGGAACCAGCGCCCGTCCCGGACCGCGCTCTGCGGCTCGGTGGGGGCCTCCGGCAGCTCGGGCACGGACGCGCCCTCCTCCAGGTCCAGCAGGACGAACCGGCCGGGGTGCTCGGTCTGCGCCGAACGCACCAGCCCCCAGACGGCCGCCGCCACCGGATCCGGTCGCCCGGCACCGGCCCCGGACACGGCCACCGCCTGTCGCGTCACCACGACGAGCGGCTCGGCGACCTCGCCGGCCACACGCGCCTGGAGTGCCGCCAGCACCTGCGCCAGCACCGCGCCGACGGGCTCGTCCCCGGTCGCCGGCTCGAACAGGTCGACGGCGCCGCCCCCGCCGGACGGCGGGTCGTACGGCTGCCACTCCACCCGCAGCAGCGGCACCCGCCGGGCCCCGGCGGTCCGCAACCGCTGCTTGTCCACGGGGCGCAGGCTCAGCGAGGCAACCTCCGCCACCTCGCCGCCGAGTACGTCGGCGACGGAGACGGAGATCTCGTTGCGGCCGGCCGAGCGCAGCCGGACCCGCAGGGCGGTGGCGCCCTCCGCGTTCAGGGTGACCCCGCTCCACGAGAAGGGCAGGGCACCCTCCTCGACCTCGCCGAGCGCCCCGAGCACCACCGGGTGCAGGGCCGCGTCCAGCAGCGCCGGGTGCAGCCCGAACGCACTCGCGTCCGCGCTCTCGCCGGCGGCGAGGGCCACCTCCGCGTACACCTCGCCGTCGAGCTGCCACAGGGCGCGCAGGCCCTGGAAGACGGGCCCGTACTCGTACCCCTGGGCAGCGAGCTGCTCGTAGGCACCGTCCAGGTCCACGGGGACCGCGCCCGGCGGCGGCCATGCGGCCGGCAGCGGGTCGGCGGAGCCGGCGGGGCCGGATGACGTGGAGTCCTGGCCGGAGCTCAGCGTGCCGCTGGCGTGCCGGGTCCACGTGCCGTGCGGATCCTCGTCGTCCGCCCGGGACAGCACGGCCACGTCGCGGCGGCCCTTCGCGTCCGGTTCGCCGACCGAGACCTGCAGGCGCAGCGCGGCGCCCTCGGCGAACACCATGGGTGCGTGGACGGTGAGTTCCTCCAGGTGCGGACAGTCCGCGTCGCGCCCCGCCCGCAGGGCCAGTTCGGCGAAGGCGGTGCCGGGCAGCAGCACGGTGCCGCTGACGGCGTGGTCGGCGAGCCACGGGTGCGTGCGCAGGGAGAGCCGGCCGGTGAGCAGCAGGCCGCCGCCGTCGCCGAGTTCGACGGCCGCGCCGAGCAGCGGGTGCGCGGCGGGGCGCAGTCCGGCGGTGTTCATGTCGCCGGTGCGGGCCGCGCCCTCCAGCCAGTACGAGACGTGCTGGAAGGGGTAGGTGGGCAGCTCGACGTGCCGGTACGGGCGACGCTCACCCGGGCCGGTCTCCGCGGCGGAGGCGAAGGCGGGTGTCCAGTCCACCGCCAGCCCTGCCGTGTGGCCGGCGGCCACGGAGGCGTGGAAGCGCTCCAGTCCGCCCTCGTCCCGCCGCAGGGTGCCCAGGGCCACCGCCTCGGCTCCGGGCGTGCCGGGCCGCTCGTCGGCGGCTGCGGCGATCGACTCCTGCACTGCTGCGGTCAGCACGGGGTGGGCGCTGACCTCGACGAACGCTCCGTGCCCCTGGTCCAGCAGGGCCCGGGTGGCGAGGTCGAAGCGCACGGTCGCCCGCAGGTTGCGGTACCAGTACGCGGCGTCGAGCTGCCGGGTGTCCAGCAGGTCGCCAGTGACGGCGGAGTAGAAGGGTATGCGTGCCTCGCGGGGTGCGACGGGTGCGAGCAGACCGAGGAGTTCCTCCTCGATCGCCTCGACGTGCGCGGAGTGGGAGGCGTAGTCCACCGGAATCCGGCGGGCCCGGACCTCCTCGGCGGCGCAGGCGTCGAGGAGGTCCTCCAGCGCCTCCGGGTCACCGGAGACCACGCACGAGGCGGGCCCGTTGACCGTGGCGACCGAGAGCCGGCCCGGCCAGGCCGTGATCCGCTGCTCGGTCTCCTCGTACGGCAGCGGTACGGAGACCATTCCGCCGGTGCCGGCGAGCGCGGCGAGGGCGCGGCTGCGCAGGGCGACCACGCGGGCCGCGTCCTGGAGGGTGAGCGCGCCGGCGACGGCGGCCGCCGCGATCTCGCCCTGCGAGTGCCCGACCACGGCGGCCGGGCGGACACCGTACGACTCCCAGAGCGCAGCCAGCGACACCATGACGGCGAACAGCACGGGCTGCACGACGTCGACCCGGTCGTAGCCGGGGGCGCCGGGCGCGCCACGCAGCACGTCGAACAGCGACCAGTCGGTGAACTCGGCGAGCGCGGCCGCACATTCGGCCATGCGGGCCCGGAAGACCGGGGCGGTCTCCAGGAGTTCGAGGGCCATGCCCACCCACTGCGAGCCCTGGCCGGGGAAGACGAACACGGTTCCGCCGAGTCCGCCGGGGGCGGCTGCGCCGGTGACCACGCGCGGGTCGGGGCGGCCTTCGGCGAGGGCGGCCAGGGCCTCCCGTACGGCGTCGCGGTCAGGGGCGGTCACGACGGCCCGCTGGTCGAAGACGGTCCGGGTGGTGTGCAGGGCCCAGGCCACGTCCGCCGCGTCGACGGGGTGGGGGGCTTCCGCCGCGAGCAGGTCGCGCAGCCGGGCGGCCAGTTCGGACAGCGGCTGCTCGGCGCGGGCGGACAGCACCAGCGGGGGCAGCGGGCGGTCGGCCTGGGGCTGCGCCTCGGTCACCGGTGCCGAATCGGTTTCGAGTTCGGGTTCTTCGAGGATGACGTGTGCGTTGGTACCGCTGATGCCGAACGAGGACACGGCAGCCCGGCGCGGACGGCCACCCGGCTCCCACGGGCGTGCCTCGGTCAGCAGGCTCACCGCGCCCGCCTCCCAGTCCACCCGGGTCGACGGCACGTCGGCGTGCAGGGTCGCGGGCAGCGTGCGGTTCCGCATCGCCATCACCATCTTGATCACACCCGCAGCACCCGCCGCAGCCTGCGTGTGACCGATGTTCGACTTCACCGAACCCAACCACAACGGCGCCTCGTCGCTGTGCTCCTGGCCGTAGGTGGCCAACAGCGCCTGCGCCTCGATCGGGTCACCCAACCGCGTACCCGTACCGTGCGCCTCCACCACATCCACATCAGCACCGGTCAGACCCGCCGAAGCCAGAGCCTGCCGGATCACCCGCTGCTGCGAAGGACCATTCGGCGCCGTCAAACCATTGCTCGCGCCATCCTGGTTCACCGCACTGCCCCGCATGACCGCGAGCACCTGGTGCCCGTTGCGCCGCGCATCCGACAGCCGTTCCAGCAGCAGCAGACCCGCACCCTCACCCCAGCCGGTGCCATCGGCATCGTCGGAGAAGGCCTTGCACCGCCCGTCCTCCGACAGCCCCCGCTGCCGGCTGAACTCGATGAAGGTGTTGGGGGTGGACATGATCGCCACGCCACCGGCCAGTGCGAGGGAGCATTCGCCCTGGCGCAGGGCCTGGGCGGCCAGGTGCATGGCCACCAGCGACGAGGAACACGCCGTGTCCACACTGACCGCGGGCCCCTCCAACCCGAAGGTGTAGGCCACCCGGCCCGAGACCACGCTGCCGGTGTTCCCGGCGAGCAGCAGGCCCTCGTACCCCTCGGGCGCCGGCTGGAGCCGCGAGGCGTAGTCGTTGTACATGACGCCCGCGAAGACGCCGGTGCGGCTGCCGCGCAGGGTCGCCGGGTCGATGCCCGCCCGTTCGAACGCCTCCCACGCCGTCTCCAGCAGCAACCGCTGCTGCGGATCCGTCGCCAGCGCCTCACGCGGACTGATCCCGAAGAACTCCGCGTCGAACCGGTCCGCCTCGTGGAGGAAACCGCCGTGCCGCGTGTACGAGGTGCCCCGCCGGGTGGGGTCGGGATCGTAGAGGGACTCCAGGTCCCAGCCACGGTTCTCCGGGAAGCCGGAGATGGCGTCGCGGCCCTCCGCCACCAGCCGCCACAGCCCCTCCGGGTCGGTGACCCCGCCCGGGTAGCGGCAGCCGATGCCGACGATCGCGATCGGCTCGTCGGAGGCGACGGCGGAAGCGGCGGAGTCCGTGACCGGGGCCCCGGAGCCGTCCTCGTCGGCGCCGACCGCCTCGGCGAGCAGGTGGGCGGCCAGCACGCTGGCGGTCGGGAAGTCGAACAGCAGCGAGGACGGCAGCTTGAGCCCGGTGGCCTGGTTCAGCCGGTTGCGGAGGTCCACGGCCGTCAGCGAGTCGAAGCCCAGCTCGCTGAACGCCCGGTCGGTCGGCACCGCCTGGGGGCCGGGGTGGCCGAGCACGGTCGCGGCCTGTGCCCGGACGAGGGCCAACGCGGCCTGCTCGCGCTCGGCGGCGGGCAGGGTGCGCAGCCGCTCGGCCCAGGATCCTGCGGCAGCCTGGCCGGCGGCGGCCCGTCGGCGGGCCGGAACGCGGACCAGTCGGCGGAACAGGGGGGGCAGTGTGCCGTTCGCGGCCCGCCCGCGCAGCTGGTCCAGGTCGAGGCGGGCCGCGACCACGGCAGGAGCCGTCCCGGCGAGGGCCTCGTCGAAGAAGGCCAGTCCTTCGGCGTTCGGCAGCGGGGCGATGCCTGCCCGGCGCATCCGGACCAGGTCGGCGTCTACCAGCTCGCCGGTCATCCCGCCGGCCTCGGCCCACAGGCCCCAGGCCAGCGAGGTCGCGGGGAGTCCGGCGGCGTGCCGGAGCCGGGCGAGCGCGTCGAGGCAGGCGTTGGCGGCGGCGTAGTTGGCCTGTCCGGCCGTGCCGAAGGTACCCGCCACGGAGGAAAAGAGGACGAACGCGTCGAGGTCCAGGTCCCGGGTGAGCTCGTGGAGGTGCCGGGCCGCATCGGCCTTGGGAGCCAGTACGCGCGCCAGCCGCTCCTCGGTCAAGGACTCCAGCGTGCCGTCGTCCAGCACACCAGCCGTATGCACCACAGCGCTGAGCGGATGCGCGGCCGGGATCTCCGCCAGCAGCGCCTGCAGCGCCTCCCGGTCGCCTGTGTCACACGCCGCGACCGTGACCTGCGCACCCAGCGCACCCAGCTCCGCAACCAGCTCCCCCGCCCCGGGCGCAGCCGCACCACTGCGCGAAACCAGCAGCAAGCGCCCCACGCCGTACTCGGTCACCAGATGCCGCGCGAACAAGGCACCCAGCGCCCCGGTACCACCCGTGATCAGCACCGTGCCCCCGGCCCGGAAGACCGCACGGTCCCCCGCGCCGGAAGCCTCCGCCGCCACCGGAACGAGCCGGGCCGCGGAGAGCTCCCCGTTGCGCACGGCCAGCTGCGTCTCGCCGGCCGCCACGGCGGCGGCCACTGCCGCCGCCGGAACGTCCGTGCCATCGGTGTCCAGTAGCACGAACCGGCCGGGGTGCTCGGCCTGCGCGGAGCGTACGAGCCCCTGCACGGCCGCGCCCGCCAGGTCACCGGTCACGTTCCGGGTGCGGACGATCAGGACACCCTCTTCGTCCTCCGCGAGCCTCTCCTGGATCCGGGCCAGCGCCGCGGCGGTGGTCGCGTGGACCGACTGCCCGGTGGTCACCTCGTACTCCGCCAGGCCGGCCGGTGCCTCGCCGGCTGCCGCGTCGAGCGGCAGCGGTACCCATTCCAGGGCCAGCAGGCCGGTCCCGCTGTCGGCCCGGGCTCCCGTGGCCAGCGGCCGGACCATCAGCTCGGCGATCTCGGCCACCGGCGCGCCCGTACCGTCGGTGAGCGTCAGGGCGGCGGTGCTGTCACCGGTCGGGGAGATCCGCACGCGCAGCGCGTCCGCGCCGACCGCGTGCAGCCGTACACCGGAGAAGGAGAACGGGATCCTGGGCGCCGCGCCGGCTCCCGCCGTCGTGGCGTCCGCCAGGACGAACGGGTGCAGGGCCGCGTCCAGCAGCGCCGGGTGCAGGCCGAAGGAATCGGCGGCGCCCGAGGCCTCCGAGGGCAGCCGGACCTCGGCGAACAGCTCGTCGCCCCGCCGCCACAGGCCGGTCAGGCCCTGGAACACCGGGCCGTAGCCGTATCCCAGGCCTGCCAGCACCGCGTATGCGTCGTCCAAGGGCACGGCCTCGGCACCCCGAACCGGCCAGGCACCGGCTTCGGCCCCGGCTGCCGGTGCGGCCGCGGAGCCGACGGGTTCCTCGGCGAGCACCCCCGACGCGTGCCGCGTCCACGGCGCGTCGACGCCGCTCGTGCCCGGGCCGCGGTGCGGGCGGGACAGCACGGTCACCGCGCGCCGGCCATCGGCCTCCGGTGCCTTCACGGACACCTGGAGCTGTACGGAACCCTGCTCGGGCAGGAACAGCGGTGCTTCGAGGGTGAGTTCGTCCAGTACTCCGCAGCCGGACCGGTCCCCCGCGTGCAGCGCCAGTTCCACGAAGGCGGTGCCCGGCAGCAGCACCTGCCCGCCGACCGCGTGGTCGGCGAGCCACGGGTGCGTGCGCAGCGAGAGCCGGCCGGTCAGCAGCAGGCCCTGCTCGTCGCCCAGTTCGACGGCGGCGGCCAGCAGCGGGTGGCTTCCGTCGCCGTCCAGGCCGAGCCGGCCCAGGTCACCGGTGGTGGCGGCCTGCTCCAGCCAGTACCGCTCGCCCTGGAAGGCATAGGTCGGCAGGGCGAGCGGGTTCGCCGGGGCGGGGCCGTGCAGGGCCTGCCAGTCGACGGTCAGCGCGCCGCACGCGTGGGCGTCGGCCAGTGCGGAGAGCACCGACACGCTCTCGTCGGCGGCCTGGCGCCGCAGGGCCGCGAGCACCCGCACCCGCTCGTCGTCGCCCAGGGTTGCGGCGACGGCCGGGGTGAGGACGGCGTCGGGGCCGATCTCCAGGTAGGTGGTGATGCCTTCGCGGCGCAGGGTGCGGATGCCGTCGGCGAAACGGACCGCGTGACGGATGTGGTCGACCCAG
>NZ_JBEZVK010000125.1:0-9810 GCF_040636955.1 Streptomyces sp. NPDC032472 | reverse complement strand
GCCGCGCCGAGCCCTGGCCGGTGGAGGAGGCCGCCGCCGTGCTCGGCCTGCCGTTCGCCGAGGCCCTCGCCCTGGACCAGACCGTTTCGGCCGGCCGGGCCCTGACCGAGCTCGGCTGGCGTCCGGAGCAGCCGTACGCCACCACCGACCTGGCCGGAGGCTCGTATGCCGGCTGAGCCCGTGGCCGGAGCGGCGGCGGCCGGGGCGGACGGGGCCGGCCTCCCCGTGTGCCGCACCTGCGGCACCCAGTACGCGGCCGCCCGTCCCGACTGCCCCGTCTGCCTCGACGAGCGGCAGTACGTGGGCCCGGACGGCCAGGAGTGGACCACGCTGGAGGCCCTGCAGGCCTCGGAGATGACCGGCCGCTTCGAGGAGGAGGGCCCCGGCGTCCTCGGCATCGGCAGCAGCCCCCGGTTCGCGATCGGACAGCGGGCCCTGCTGGTGCGGACCGCGGCCGGGAACGTGCTGTGGGACTGCGCGGCGTACCTGGACGAGCAGATGGTCAAGGGCATCGAGGAACTCGGCGGCATCACCGCCATCGCCATCAGCCATCCGCACTTCTACTCCACGATGGTCGAGTGGGCGCACGCCTTCGACGCGCCGGTGTACCTGCACGCCGCGGACCGGGAATGGGTGGGCCGGCCCGACCCCTCGCTCCGCTTCTGGGAGGGGGAGAGCCACCGCCTGAGCGACGAGCTCACGCTGCTCAACCCGGCGGTCCACTTCCCCGGCAGCGCCGTCCTGCACTGGAACGCCGGCGGCGGCGCCCTGTTCTGCGGGGACGTCCTCCAGGTCGGCCCGGACTGCCGCTGGGTCAGCCTGATGTACAGCTACGCCCAGCACATCCCGGAGCGGCCGGGCAAGGTGGAGCGGGCGGCGGAACTCCTGGGCCGCCACCGGTTCGAGCGGATCTACGGGGCCTGGTGGAACCGCGTGGTCACGTCCGACGGCAACGAGGTCCTGCGCCGCTCGGTGGAACGCTACCTCCGCTTCGAACGCGACCAGCCCCCCGCCACCTGACCCCCCGCCCCGCCAACGGTCCCGGCCCGCACAGCAAGCGGACCGGGGCCAACCCCCCCACCGACGGGGACGGGGCCCCGCGGGGACCAGAAGGAGCCGCAACACTGTTCCCCATGACAGCCACCGACCAGCAGTCGCCCGAAGCCCCGTTCACCCGGATCAGGATCCGCACCGCAGCCCTGGTGTTCTGCGGGGACGAGGTCGCCCTCATCCGCCGCGACCGTCCCGGCGCGCCCCTCTACGTCCCGCCCGGCGGCAACGTGGAGGACGGCGAGGACCTGACCGCCGCCCTCCACCGGGAACTGGCCGAGGAACTCGCCCTGGACGCCGGCGTCGCCGAGGGCGGCGACCTGATGTGGGTGGTCGACCAGCGGGTCACCCGTCCCGGCCCCACCCCGCCCCCGCGCAAGCTGCACCTGGTCTACCGCCTGCACATCACCCCGGAGGTCCGGGCGACCCTCGCCCGACAGGAATTCGACGAACTGCCCGACGGCAGCCACGACATCGGCTCCATCGAATGGATCGACTACCGCGCCACCGCCGAGCTCGCGATCTTCCCGCCCATCGGCCCCGCCCTCGCGGCCCTGCCCGACCCCCGGGCGGCGGTGGCCGACGGAAGCCTGGCCGCCGTCACGGATGACAACTACACCTGGGTGTGAGGGTCAGCGGTCCGTTGCGAGGCGGACCAGTTCGGCGAAGGAGCCGTTCAGGTTGAGCAGCTCCTCGTACGAGCCCTGTTCGGTGATGCGGCCGGCGTCGAGGACGATGATCCGGTCGGCGAGGCGGCAGTTCTCCATGCGGTGCGTGACGATCAGGGTGATCCGGTCGTCCTTCATGTCCCGCAGCCCCGAGAACACCATGTGCTCGCCCCGCGGATCCATCGCGGACGTCGGCTCGTCCATCACCAGGAGCGCCGGGCGGCGGTGGAAGGCCCGGGCGCACGCGATGCGCTGCCACTGGCCGCCGGACGGCTCGTGGCCGCCCCACAGGGACCGGGCCAGGAGCGTGTCCAGGCCGTTCGGGAAGGACCCGACCGCGTCCTTCATGCCGACCGCGGCCAGGGCGTCCCACACCGCGTCCTCGCCGCGCGGGTCGGGCCAGCCGAGGGTGATGTTCTCGCGCGCGGAGAAGGGCCAGTACCCGTACGACTGGGTGACGAGCCCGACGTGCTGCCAGGCCGTGCGCTGGTCGGCGTCGGAGGTGGGCACGCCGTTCCAGGACACCGTGCCGGCCGTCGGCGTCGTCAGCCCGGTCAGCAGCCGGACGAACGTGGACTTGCCGGCGCCGTTCTCGCCGACCAGGGCGACGACCTCGCCGCGGTGCAGGGTGAGGTCGACCGGACCGAGCGCCGGGGTGTCCTTGCCCGGGTAGGTGTACGTGGCCCCCTCCAGCCGGATCTTCTGCGGCGCGTCCAGCACCTGCGGGCCGCGCGGGCCCGACTGCGCGGCGGCCTGCGCGATGAAGGAGACGTAGTCGCCGAGGTAGAGGGCGTGCTGGAACATGGCCGCCCCGTAGACCACCAGTTGCGACAGGGCGGCGGTGGAGGTCCGCATGGCGACGATGGCGGTGCCGGCGGCGCCGACGGCCATGTACCCGTAGACCACCAGCGCCCCGAGGGACATCCACGTCAGCACGGTGAACAGGCCGGACACCACGGCGGCGACCAGGTACACGGCCAGGTAGCGCGGGGCGGAGCCGACCATCCTGGAGTCGATGCGGGCGCAGACGGCGGCGTACCAGTGGTGGGCGTACGCCCGCATGCTGTTGCCGCGCAGTTCATCGGCGAGCTTCGGCGTCGTGAGGTGCCAGCGCATCATGTGGCGGATGTTGCGGGAGGCGATGGTCTCGTTGTGCAGGCGGTAGTCGAGGCGGGCCGCGAACACCGAGCCCAGGCCGCGCGGCACCACCGACAGCAGGAGGAGCGGCAGCAGGACGGGGTGGACGACGGACAGCACCGACGCCACCGCCACCATGTCGATCAGACCGCCGGTGAACCCGAGCGCGTCCTGCAGCAGCATCGAGGAGCGGGCGGAGCCGGTCTCGGCCGCCTCGGAGCGCTCGGTGAAGTCGGGGGCGTCGTACGCGGACAGCTCGACGTCCATGTGGGCGTCGACCATGGCCAGGTCGGCGATCGTGGACATGCCGGGAGTCAGCCGACGGGCCGCGCTCCCGGCGGCGATCGAGGACAGCGCCCCCAGGGCCGTCATGGCCGCCGCGGCCGCCAGGGGCCAGGCGGCGCCGGAGATCCGCTGCTCGACGGAGCCGCCGGCCAGCAGCGGGCCCATGGCCCGGGAGACCGCGGCCAGGGCGGCCGCGGTGAAGACCCCGCCCAGGACCTGGGCGCAGACGAGCCAGACGAACGCGGTCCGGTTCACCGCCCAGGCCAGCCGGGCGGTCTGCGCGAGGGCCGCCGGCACCCGGCGGGCCATCTGCCGCAGCGACAGCCGCTCCATGCTCTGGTTGTGCTGCCCCCAGGTGAACGTGATCTCCGCGGGCGCGGGCAGCGCGGGTTGTGCCTGCTGTGCGGGCAGCACGGGCTGTGCGGGTGTTGCGGACACTGCCGCGCCGGGTTCCGGTTTCCTGCCGGCCTGCTTCCGGTACATGTCGCCTCTCCTCCAACTCGCCGATGAGGGAAGCCGGTTCACCCGTGACGGCGGCAGCGCGAGGAAGCCCGTCCCCCGGTGTCGGGGGAGGGCGGCTGCTGTCACGGGGGAACCGGGAGGAGTGAGTAGAGCGCAGCCGGGAAGGCGGAGCAACGGGATCCGGCCGACCTGCCGGCGCAGACGCCACCGGCAGCCAGGCGGCCCTCGTCGGACGCCGCCTGCGTTGCCGGGCTCCCGCGCCGGGCAGGTTGGCCGGAACCGGCCGCCGGGAAGGGCAGCCCACCGCACATCCCTTGCGCCGACCGCGCGCGGCCGGACCGGGGCCGGGGGAACGGTGCCTATGCCGGCTTGCGGGCCAGGTGGACCACGTCCGGGACGCCCCGGTCCACCGGCACCTCCTCCGTACGGACCGACGCGAAGCCCGCATCGCGCAGGGCCTGTTCGAAGGAGGCGGACGGCTGCGCCGACCAGACGGCCAGCACCCCGCCGGGGCGGAGCCGGTCCCGGCACGCGGCCAGCCCCGCGGGGGAGTACAGGCCGCGGTTGTCCTCGTCCACCGTCCAGTCCGGGCCGTTGTCGATGTCCAGGCAGAGCGCGTCGTACAGGTCGGCGGACTCCGTCACGTACTGCACCAGGTCGGTGTGCAGGACGGCCGTCCGCGGGTCGGCGAGGGCCGCGCCGGACACCGCGCCGAGCGGTCCCGTCCGGTGCCAGTCGATGACCGCCTCCTCGCGCTCCACCACGGCGATCCGCCCCCAGTGCGGCTGCGCGGCCGCATGCGCGAGCGAGAAGCCGACGCCGAGCCCGCCGATCAGCAGTGCCGCCGGCCGCTGTACATCCGGGCCGGGCGGGTCGAGCGCGAGGTACGCCGCGTCGACGAGCAGCCGTTCCGACCGGCCGTCGGAGGTGTCCATCAGGAAGCAGCCGTTGGCGATGATCTCGTACGTGGCGCCCCGGCGCCGCAGTACGACCTCGCCGAACGGCCCCTGTCGGCGGTCCAGCGTCTCGGGGATGTCCGGTGTCACAGGTACGGTCATGAAAGGATCAACGAGGCGCGCGCAGCCCGTGTTCCGGCGACCGCGAGACCGCGGGCATGCGGGCGATCGCGCCGTGCTCCAGGGCCGTGTAGAGGGCGCCGTCGGGGCCGAAAGCCAGGCCGTGCGGTTCGCTGCCGGGGTCCGGGAGCGGGTGTTCGGTGATGCGGCCGTCGGGGGAGACGGAGGCGATGCGCCCCGTGCCCCACAGGGTGAACCAGCAGGAGCCGTCCGGGCCCGCGGTGATCGCGTGCGGGCGGCTCTGCGGATCGGGCAGCGCAAACTCGGTGATCTCGCCTTCGGTGGTGATCCGGCCGATGCGCCCTGCGGCGATCTCGGTGAACCACAGGGCCCCGTCGGGACCGGCCGTCAGACCGACCGGCCCGCACTCCGGGTCGGGCAGCGGGTACAGCGTGACCTCGCCGCCGGTGGTGATCCGGCCGATGGCACCGGCGCGGTTCAGGGTCAACCACAGGGCACCGTCCGCCCCCGTCGCGATGAAGGCGGGGAAGGCGCCCGTGCAGGGCAGCGGAAACAGGGTCACCTCGCCGTCCGTGCCGATCCGGCCGATCCGGTCGGCGGCGGTCAGGGTGAACCACAGCGCACCGTCGGGGCCCGCGGTGATGCCGTACGGAGCGGACCCGGAGGCCGCGCCGGGCAGCGGGTACGAGCGGGCGCGCCCGGCGGTGTCGATCCGGCCGATCCGGTCGTCGCGCATCCGGGTGAACCACAGGGCCCCGTCCGGCCCGGCGGCGATGACCGAGGGGGCGCAGCCGGCGGAGTCCAGCGAGAACTCGACGAGCAGCCCTGCGGGGGGTGAGGCGGGCGATGCCGCCGGTGTGCACGAGGGTGCACCACAGCGCGCCGTCGACCCCGGCCGCCAGGGCGTACGGGCCGGACGCGGGGTCGGCGACGGGGAAGGTGCGGACGTGCGAAGAGGAAATGGTCAACTGGCGTCCCTTCGGGAGTGATGGGCGGGTCGGCGGTCAGCTCGGTCAGCCGGGGGAAGTTTCGAGCGGGCGGTGCCGCGGCGGCGATGCCCGGCTGGTCAGACGGCCGTGGTCGTGGCCACCGCCACGGCCACGGCCGCAGGAACCGTCTCGGCCGCGGCTGCGAGGTCGAGCCGGGCGCCCTGCCAGCGGCCGCACAGCTGCCGGTCGTGGCTGACGACGACCACGGCTCCGGGGAATCCGGCGAGCGCGGCCTCCAGTTCCTCGGCCAGGGCGGGGGAGAGGTGGTTCGTGGGCTCGTCCAGCAGCAGGATGTCCGCCGGTTCGCTCACCAGCCGCGCCAGCGCCAGCCGCTGCCGCTGTCCGGCCGACAGGGCGCCGACGGGTACGTGCAGGCGGTCGGCGCCGAACAGGCCCAGCGACAGCAGCCGTTCGGCGTGCTCCTCGGCGGTGCCGGCCCGCCCCTCGGCGTACGCGGCGAGCACGGTTCGCCCGGCCGGCCCGGACGGCGCCTGCTGCACCAGGAGGCCGACGCGCCCGCGCCGTACGACCCGGCCCCGGTCGGGGGCCACGGTGTCGGCCAGGATCCCGAGCAGGGTGCTCTTGCCGGCGCCGTTCGGGCCCGTGACCAGCAGGCGGTCGCCGGCCGAGAGCGCGACGTCCACCGGTGCGAGCCGCCCGGCGAGCGACACGCCGTCGGCCCGGAGCAGGGCGGCGCCCGGCCGGGTGCCGGTGCCGGTGCCGGTGTCGGTGGCGGTGCCGGCGTGCGATGCGGGCCTGAAGCGCAGCGGCTCCGGCGGCGCGGGAACGGGCCGGTCGAGCAGCCGCGACAGCCGTTCCCCGGCGTTGCGGACCCGGCTCGCCAGGGACTGCTGGACCCGCCCGGCGGCCCGGTCGTAGGCCATCTTGTTGCCGTCCTTCATCGCCCGGCCCGGAGCGACCCGGCGGGCGGTGGTGGCGGCCGTCTCGCGCAGCCGCGCCACCTCGGTGCGCCACTGCTCGTGCGCCTGGACCCGCCGCTGCCGCTCGGCGGCGCGTTCGGCCAGATAGCCCGCGTAGCCGTTGCCGTAACGGGTGGTGGTGTGCAGGTCGCCGTCCACCTCCAGCAGCGAGGTGGCGACGCGTTCGAGGAAGACGCGGTCGTGGGAGACGGCGACGGTCGTGCCGCGGCGGCTGCGCAGGTGGTCCTCGAGCCAGGCGAGGGCCGCGGCGTCGAGGTGGTTGGTCGGCTCGTCGAGCAGCAGTACCTCGGGTGCGGCGGCGAGCAGCGAGGCCAGGCGCAGGCGGACCTGTTCGCCGCCGGAGAGGCCGGCGGCGGTGCGGTCGCGGTCCAGGCCGACCAGGCCGAGGCCGTGCAGGGCGCGCTCGAGGCGGGCGTCGGCGTCGTAACCGCCGCGCAGTTCGAAGGCGGTGAGCAGGTCGGCGTACGCGGTGAGCAGCGCGGGGTCGTCCGCCGCGCCGGCGCCGGCTTCGGTGGCGGCCTCGGCCATCCGGGCCTCCAGGCGGCGCATCTCCTGCTCCATGGCGCGCAGTTCGTGCAGGGCGCGGTCGATCACCTGCCGGACGGTGAGGTGCGGCGGGAGCTGCTCTTCCTGGGCGAGGTGGCCGATGCCGCCGTCGGCCCGGGCGATGACCTCGCCGCGGTCGGGGCGCTCGGCGCCGGCGAGGAGGCGGAGCAGGGTGGACTTGCCGGAGCCGTTCTCGCCCACGATGCCGAGGCGGGTGCCGGCGGGGACGGTGCAGGTGACGGAGTCGAGGACCAGGCGGCCGTCGTAGGACTTGGTGACGTCAAGGGCGGTGAGCTGTGCGGTCACGGAGCGGCTCCAGGGGTTCGGGGCGGGGTGAGTGCGGGGCCGTGCGGCGGGGGCTGCGGGGGTTGCTGCGGAAGATGAGCATGGGTGACTCCTTAAAGCGACGAATGTTGCGTTAAAATGCTGCCATGGAATCCAGCACCCCTGCAAGCGGCAGTTCCGGACGCGAGCCTTCCGCAGGCGGCACTTCCGCAGGCGGCTCGTCGGAAGGCGCCGCCCGCCGTCGCACCGGCGGCCGCAGCGCCCGCGTCCGCGCCGAAGTCCTGGGCGCCGTGGGCGCGCTCCTGCTCGAAGCCGGCTACGACGGCCTGACGGTGGACGCGGTCGCCGAGCGCGCCGGCGTCCACCGCACGACGGTCTACCGGCGCTGGCGCGACGTGGGCGGACTGCTCGTCGACGTCCTCGACGCGGCGGCCGACGACACCTGGACGCCGCCCGACACCGGCTCACTGGAAGGGGACCTCGCTGCGCTCAACCAGGAGGTCTACGACGCCCTCGCCGCCGGCCCCAGCCTCACCACGGCCCTGATCGCCGCGTCCTTCCGCTCCGCGGAGGCCGCCGAGGCGCTCGGCCGCTTCTGGGAGGACCGCTACGCCCGCTGCGCGGTGGTCGTCTCCCGCGCGGCCGCCCGCGGCGAACTGGCCGCTCCGGCGGACCCCCGGGCGCTCCTGGTGGCCGCCACCGCGCCCCTGTACCACGAGCTGCTCCTGCTGCGCACCGCTCCGGACCCGGCCCTCCCCGGCCGCGCGGCGGCCGCCGCAGCCGCGGCGGCCCGTGCCGGCGCGTTCCCCTGATCCCGTCTGATCCCGCGCCAGGGTCCGGCCTGCTCGCGTCAGCGGGCGTACATCACGTGGCGGGCGTACATCACGTCAGCGGGCGTACAGCAGGTCCAGCACGGTGCCGATGCGGGCCATGAGGGCGCCGCGATGGGCCAGGGGGGCCGGGTCCGCGTCCGCGACGGCCGTCCGCAGCCCGCGGTCGGCCAGCAGGTACAGCATGCGCAGCGTGCGCAGGTGGTTGGAGACGTGGGCCGGCAGCGGCCCGGGGCCGAAACCCCGCAGGTCGCAGGCGAGCGGCTCCAGCCAGCCGGTCGCCTCCTCCTCCGACAGGTCCGGCCGGGTCAGGACCAGCGCAATCGCGATCGCCAGCCGGTCGTCCTCCCGCTGCCCGTACACGTACGGCGTCGGCGCGAGCAGCCGCGCCGTCGCGAGGGCGAGCATCCGGGTCGGCGCCACCTCCGGCCGCAGCCCGAACCGGCCCAGCAGGTCCGCGCCGTGGGCCACCGCGTGCAGCCAGCCGAGCTCCTCGTCGTACCCGCGCAGGTCCGTCTCGGCCGGGTACCACTGCTCGAAGGCGTCGACCCACCCCGGACGGAAGTCACCCCGGGTGACGAGCATGTCCAGCACCAGCGGGGCGAACGTGCGGGCCTGGACCTCCCGGTGGCGGAAGCGCTCCGCCATCTCGTCGCCCAGGGCGAGGCGCCGCCCGGTGTCGATCACCCCGCGGGCGACCCAGGTGTTCAGCACCGAATCGTTTCCCAGTTGATCACGGAGCGCAGGGTAGAGGGGCGGTCCGGCCTTCGGACAGCGGTTTCAGCCGCCGCCGGTGGCCCCCGTCAGGGTGCCGTGCAGGCGGCGGGCCTCCCGGGCGGGCTGTGACGAACCCGGCTGCCCGGCCAGGGCGTCGAGGCCGGGCAGCGGCCCGCGTCCGCCGCAGGCGCCGGCGCAGTCCGCGGCCACGGCCAGCAGGGGACCGTGCAGCCGGGGCAGGACGCCCGAGCGGACCGCGGCCAGCAGTTCGGGGAGGGCCGCGGCCAGCACCGCCCAGACCGCGCGGGCGCCGCCCGGCGGCTGTGCGGCGAGCCGGAGCGACTCCGTGACCGCCGCCGGCTTCAGGGTGCCGAGCAGGAGCAGCCGGGCCAGCTCCCCGCCCAGCAGCGCCCCGTCGAGGCGGTCCCGCCCGGCCAGCGTCAGCAGGGCCCCGGCGGCCGCGGCCCGGTCGGGCTCCGGGGCCGCGCCGAGCCCGTACGCCAACGCCAGGTGCACGGCGGGACCGGCCGGCCCCGGGCTCTGCGCCAGCGCCGGCAGGAACTCGGGGCCGCCGCTGCCGCCCTGGTCCGCAGCGGCCGCGACCTCCGTCAGCAGCCGGGCCGCGACGATCTCCGGATGCCACGGCAGGACGGCCGCGGCGTGCCGCTCCCGGTGCCCGAGCAGCAGGTGGTTGCAGCCGATCAGCGGCTCGAACCGGCGGAACAGCGGCCAGAACGTCCGCGGGAAGTCACCGCGCCCGTCGAGGGCCGCGGTGCCCACCAGGATCCGCCGCCCCACGCGCGCGCCGCGGCGCCGGCTCGGCGGCTGCGGAGCGCCCGGCTCCCGCTCCACGGCCGACTCCG
>NZ_JBEZVK010000124.1:0-9986 GCF_040636955.1 Streptomyces sp. NPDC032472 | reverse complement strand
GTCCTCGCTCAAAAAGCGTGAACTCGCCAACCTCGCCAGCGACCACCTCGCCGATGTCGCCGACGCCACCGAGCAAGGCATCCACCGCATCAACCACAACCCACAACTGCCATGGTCATTTTTCGCCCATACCGGCCTGACCCTCCACCCACCACACCCACCGAACTTACGAAAAGATCAAAGAGTAGGCCAGACCCCCGGTCCTCCAGGCCGTGACGGAAGTCGGCGACCTTGCTTCTGTGTCGGGTTGAAGCGCGAACCATCTTGGCAGGGGTTCGCCGCATGCAGCAGGGGACGTTCAGCCGTGGGCACTGGTCCCCGAGGCTGGGCTCGGGATAGAGGCGCGGAGGCCCCGCACGGAACCGGGCGGCCGGGGGTCACGTGCGGGGCCGCGCTCACGGGGTGGGGGCCGTCAGACTCCGCTCAGGGTATATGTACCCGTTCCGTCGTGCCGGCCGCTGGAGTACTGGCGGATGAGTTCCCCGTCCGCGTACCGGTCGTGGCCCATCATGGAGCCGGTGTACTTGTTCTGCAGACCGATCTTCGTGCTGCCGGGTACGTCGCGGAAGATGTAGAACCGCTGGAGGTCGTCTTCCCCGCAGGTGGCCGTCGTCAGGTAGGCCTGCTCCTGGTTGGCGATGTTCGCCGGGATGGTCGCGCATCCGCCGTTGCCCCAGTTCCACAGGGACGCCTCGATGACGCCGTTGTGCTCGGTCACGTTGCACAGTCGCCAGTTGTCCAGGTGGGCGCTGAAGAAGTTCGATTCGCGCAGGCGGATGCCGTCGTTGGCCAGGAGCGGTGCGCTCCAGTTCAGGGGCTTGCCGGGGACATCGATCTTGTAGGCGCCGGGTTGGCAGTCCAGGGTGGCGCGTGGGGCGGGCTTGGCGGCCTGGGGGGCCTTCATGTTCTTGGCGGCCTTGGCGGCCTTGGCGGCTGTTGTGGCGTTGTCGGCGTCGCGCTTGGCCTGGTCAGCCTTGGGCGAGGGGACGGGACCTGCCGGGTGCTTCGTGGTGGCGGCGGGGGAGCCGCAGTCCAACAGGCCCTGGGCCTTGGCCATGATGCTGTTGGTGGGGACCTTGTCCTCGCAGCGCACCGCGCCTTCTTCGAGCGCGGTGTAGGTGGTGTAGCTGCCGCTGTCGGGGCCCTCGGTCCACTTCAGTGCCCAACTGCCGTCGCCCTGTTGGATGCGGTTGCAGTTGAGGCTGCTGTAGGTGCCGGTGACCTTCTTGGTGCCCTTGTAGAGGCCGTAGTAGCCGGGCTCGAAGAAGTTCCAGGAGACTGAGTTCGACTCGCTGCTGGTGGAGGAGTAGTTCACCTGTACGTTCAGGCCCAGGCTCGCGCCGACGCTGCCGAGGGCCTCGGCGGCGAAGCTTCCCTGAACGGTGCCGTTGAGGCCGACGGACACCGAGATGGTGGTCTGGGTGCTGGTGGTGACGGTATGGCTGCCGGTGGAGCCCTGGGTGACGTACCAGCCCTTGAAGTGGGTGATCGTCGGGGTGACTTCGGTCGTCTTGATGACCGGGTGGCGGGTACCGAGGTCGGCCGCGGTACAGGCTTGCCCGGGCTGGACCGCCTGCCCGGAAGCGGCCGGGGTGGCGGCGGCCGGCGTGGCGGCCAGGCCTACGGCGGCCGTCGCGGTGGCTAAGAGCGCTCCGAGCCCTCGGCCCAGGGGGGGTGTCGTGCGGCGCATCGTTGCCTTTCCTCTGCTGTGCGTGGTCTGTGAGGTGAGTGTGAGGAAAACTAGCGCCGCCGGAAACAGCAGGTCTAGACCACAACTGGCCAAATGGGATCAAAAGCTGTCGCGTTCTCGAGTGATATGAACAGGAGTTGCCCGGTTTCATAACTCCGGTGCCCGCAACGGGGCCGCCGGAGGAAGGGACCACCTTTGAAACACATCAGACGCGGCCTGGCAGCGATAGCCTCGCTCGCCCTTACCGCAGCCCTGTGCGCCGTGGGCGCCCAACCGGCCGCCGCCCAACCACCCACGAGCCGTACAGTCCCCAAGGGCCACGGCGACTGTACGAAATCCGGGCCCGACCTCCGGCGCGAGGGCATGGCCTGGACCTGCATCAAGACGGGGCCGGCCACCGCCTCCGCCCTCGCCGCCGCAGCCCCCCGGGTGGCCCGGGCCAACCCGGGGGCGGACCTCTGCCTCAAGGACGACCCGAATAAGCCCTTCGACCCCATCCCCTCGACCCGCAAGGCGTACTGCACGCGGTACCTGGCCGAGTACGTGACCCTTGGCGCGGACAACAAGGTGAACGGCCAGGCCCATGTCCTGGTCTTCGCCGCAGCGGCCATGAACTCCTTGCCCCAGGCGCAGTGGAAGGAGGACATCGTGATCCATGTCACCGACATGACGCCCAATATCGCCGCTGTGACGATGGCTCTGAGCGCCACGTGCAGTGGACAGTGCACGGCCGGGGCACCGGCCTGGGGCGGCGCGCCCGTGCTCCTGAAGAACGGGCAGGGCCGGGAGGACGGCGTCCTCTCCTACAGCTCGTCGGTCGGCAAGGGCTTCGACACGATCGTCCAGCCCTCCTACTCCGTGATCGGGACCATCAAGACCGTCACGGGCGGCGGGCGGCCCGTGAACACCCGCCTGGACTGGCCCGGCCCCAAGGTGCGCTGTGACGACAAGGTCGGGAGCTGGCCCGGATGCATCGTGGACGGCCACACGGCCAACGTGACGTACCACCGGTCGCTCTACAAGGGGGCGGCCGTCGCCTACGAGTGGGCGCAGAAGAACCTCACGGGCAAGTTCGGCACCCCCGGCCACCTGCTGAACCGGTGGCATGTCGACCCGCTTGACCCGAACGCCAAGGGCAGGCGTGCCCTGACCTGTGACCGTGGGCCGTACAAGTTTCCCCGGGGTGCCACCGGCATCCCCAACGACTCGTGTGACGAGTACCCGTTCGCCAAGTCGGTGCAGGGCGGGAACGACGGTGCCCTGTGTATCGACATCACCCCGCGTGAGGTCGGCGGCGTGTGGGACGTCGCGAACGTCACCGTCGACCGGGGCACCCCGCCCAACGCGCCCTGTATCCGGGCCCATGTCGACGAGAAGGACAACTCCGCTGCGGGTTCCGAGTTCGGGAACGCGGTGACGTCCGACCGCATCATGGAGGGCGAGGAGTTCGAGGTCATCATCGACGCGTAGGCGGCGGATCTGCCTCCCCAGACACCTGGGGAGGCAGCCCAGGGGTCAGCCAGGTTCCGTCTGTCGGGTCTTGCATGAAGCCACAGGCGTATGGCCTCAATGGTCACAGTGCCGTAGAAGACGTAGGCCCACTTGTCGAACCTCGTGGCAACCGCCCGGTTGATCTTCAACTTTCCGAACAGTCGCTCCCCTTCGTTTTCGTTCCTGCGAACGTAGCGGGCCTTCTCGAAGCTGGTGGGCCGGCCGCCTCGGCTTCCACGGTGCAAGCGATTGGCCTGCTGATTCCTCGGCTCGGGGATGGTGTGCTGATCTGTCGGCGCCGCAGGTAGCGGCGGTTGCGCCGAGAGCTGTGGCATGAGCGCCGCTGAGGTGGCCCGGGCGGGTGCGCGGGTGCGCCCCCTTTGCTGGCTCCCGTGCTGGTTTGGTGCTGACCTGAAACCCTAGGTCAGTCCCCCTCGCCACCCACCCGGTGCTGGTGGCGCAGCATTGAGCACGACGCGATTCCGGTCGAGCCGACACTAAACGAAGCGGCGGAGAACCAGGACTGGCTCCGCCGCTCAACTCCGATTCGCGCTTGGCGTCGGCTGACGCGCCTTCGCGTCCGAACCCCGAGTTCGCGGCCCAGCCCGGACTGCTGCGGGCCCCTTGGCCGACGCGTCAAGAGGTCCAGACCCACGCTGGACCTGGCCTTCGAGTGCAGGATCGCAACGAGGTCGGGCAAAGCCCGCGTGGACGGCGTTCCGTTCGTCGGGCTCGACGCTTTACCACGGGTGCGCCGCACGGAGCTCCCGCAGCGCGCCCGGACGCCGGCCTGATGCTTGAACGGCACCCGCTACGGCGAGGTGAAGGGGTACGACGGCCTCCGATCCCTTCCCCGGGACTTCCCCCAACTCGCTTGAAGCCCAGGGGAAGAGTGCGGGCCGAGGATCGGGGCGCTGGGGTCAGGGAAGCGGGAGGTGGGCCGCGCCCGGGTGGCGTCGGCGCCAGTCCGCGTAGACAGGACTGGCGGCACATGTGTCCAGGTAACCGGCCGCCACCGTCCGCAGGATGTCGTCGCCGTGAGCGGCCAGCGGGCCGTCACGGTGCCAGGCCAGGACGTGGCGGTACCAGAGGGGGTTTCCCGCGAGGGGGCGGACGGTGACGCCGGGGGTTTGCGAGAAGGTGGCCTGGCAGAGGCTGACGGCCAGGCCCGCACGGACCAGTTCGATCAGCTGGCGCCCCTCGGCCTCGTGGGGGGCGGAGGGGCGGCGGCCGGTCAGTGCGCACACGGAGGACCAGTACTCGCGGGTACGGTCGCCATCGGGCCGGGGCATCGCCCAGTCGTGATCGGCGAGTTCGGTCAGGGACACGGCCTCCTGGCCCACCCGCGGGTGGGTTGCGGGCAGTAGGGCGAATACCGGTTCGGTGACCAGCGGGGTGAGGACCACCCCGTCGCGCGGAGGCAGAACCTGTTCGGGGTGGTCGCCGAGGACCGCCGCCTCCAGGCGGCCGGCGGCGAGGTCGTCCAGGAGCGCGACGGGGGAGTAGTGGCACCGTGATGTCACCTCGGCCTCGGGCAGCAACTCCCGTACGGCCAGGATGAGGTGGCCGAGCAGGGGTGCGCCGACCGATCCGACGCGGATGCGGTTCGGGGAGGCCAAGTGGCGGGCCGCGCGGGCAGTGTCGGCGAGGAGCGCGTCGATACCCGGCAGGACGGCGTGGGCCCGGGCCAGCACCAGCTCACCGAAGGCCGTGGGCGTGGCTCCGGCCCGCTGCCGGTCGAAGAGGACACCGCCGAGCATCGATTCGATGCGGCGCAACTGCGTGCTGAGGCCCGGCTGGGTCATGGACAGCGCGGCGGCGGCGCGGGTAAGGCTGCCGGCCTCGGCGATCGCGCGCACCACCCGCAGGTGCCGTACCTCCAGTTCCATGCCGCGCATGTTATGGAGCGGCGAGAGCTTTCGGACAGGAGTGGGATCCCGTCAGGCTTATGTGAAATGTCACACACCATTAATGTGGAGGTTGCCCGCCCATGAGACTCATCCATCGGCTGACGACATTGCGCGGGGTGCTGTTGCCCGCCCTGGCCGCCGCACTGCTGCTCTTCCTGCTGGGAGCGCCCCCCGCCGACGCCGCTGACAGCCCGTCGGCCTGCGCCCTGCGTGGTACCACCGGCTGGATGGACGAGGGGCATGAGACGGACTACTCGGTGTTCCAGCGTGCCGTCGGGACGGTCAGGGTCGCCATGGTCTTCGTGGACTTCCCTGACGCGCGGGCCACCGAGGCCCCGAGCGAGGACTCCGCGCAGATCACGCCAGGGGCTGACTGGCTGTGGTACGCCTCGTACGGCAGGACCTGGCTCTCGATCGACCAGCATCAGCAGTGGGTTCACATGCCTCGCGCCTCCACCGACTACGGCTTCGCGCGCGGCCTGACCCACGAGACCCACGAGGCGTACATCAAGGACGCGGTGGCGGCCGCCGATCCGTACGTGGACTTCTCCGGCTACGACATGGTGTACGTCGTGCCGACGCGCAACGCGGCGGCGATCTCCTTCACGCCCACGTACGTGTACGAGCCGGGCAGCGCGGGCGTGGTGGCCGACGGCCGCCAGGTCAAGTGGGCGGTGACCTTCGGTCAGGACATGTGGCACTGGGGTGCCAAGCTGGTCGCCCACGAGACCGCGCACACCTTCGGGTTGCCCGACTTGTACGCCTTCGAGGCGGGCAGCGACGCCCACCGCTTCACCGGTGGCTGGGACGTGATGGGCCTGATCGGCGGCCGGGGGTCGCAGTTCTTCGCCTGGCACTCCTGGAAGCTCGGTTGGACCGGGGACAGTCAGGTCGTGTGCCGGGCCGCGAGGGGCAGCGACACCGTGTACCTCACCGCGGTCGAGTACGGCAGCGGTACCAAGCTGGCGGTGATCCGCACCGGACCCACGACCGCGTACGTCGTCGAGTCCAGGCGCGGTGTCCAGGCGGACGCGGGCTCCTGCTCGACCGGTGCGCTGGTCTACCGGGTCGACACCTCCGTGCGGACCGGCTACGGGCCGGTCAGGGTCATGGACGCCAAGCCGTCCGCCACACCGGCCGGCGGCTGCCGTCCGCTGGACGACGCTCCGTTCTGGGCCGGAGAGTCGTTCACCGACTCGGCGGCCGGGGTACGGATCGACGTGCTCGCTGCTGACGGCTACGGCGAGACCGTACGCATCACGAAGTCGTAGGAGCCGCATGGATGCGGCAGCGCCCCCGGCTCCGAGAAGAAACCGAGGAGCCGGGGGTGCTGCGCGCGGTGGGTCAGGTGCTGCTCTTCGCCGGGTCCTTGAGCCCGATCGTGGCGTAGTCGAGCTGGCCGCCGAACGACGTGTGGCCGAAGGCGCCGGCGATGTTGGTGCCGAGCAGCAGCGGCATGCGCTCGATGACGGCGGGCGCGGTCGGGGCCTTGGCGAGGATCTCCCCGTCCAGCTGCCGCCACGCCGTGTTGGCCTGCGCGGCGTCGGTCATGGCGGCGATCTCGTCCATCCGTTTCATCGTCGCCTCGTCGCGGAAGAGCGAGTGATTGCCGGAGTTCCCCTTCTCCTTGATGTAGCGGCCGTCGAAGAGGAAGGGCAGGAATGTGGAGCCGGAGGGGTAGTCGGGGCACCAGCCGGTGTAGACGAGGTCCGTGCGGTTCTTGGTGTCGCCGATGGTGTCGTAGAAGGCTGACGGGTCGACGGCGTCGATCGTGACCTTGATCCCGGCCCGGCCCAGGGACTGCTGTATGGCCTCCGCTACTCCCTTGTCGCCGTTGGAGACGGTGATGCGGGTGGTGATCCCGTCCGGTTTGCCGGCCTCCTTCAGGAGTCGCTTCGCCCCCTCCACGTCACCGGTGGCCGGGATCCCGAGAGTGTCGGGCTGCTTGCCACCGAAGAGCGAGCCGGGCATGAGGGCGGTGGCCGGGTCGTTGAGGGCCGGGCCGCCGGAGGCGGTCAGAATCGCCTCGCGGTCCAGGGCGTGCTGCACGGCCTGTCGGACCTTGACGTTGTCGAAGGGGGCCCGGCCAGTGTGCATCTGCACCATTTCGGTGCAGTTGGTGGACTCGGCGAGCAGCCGCTCCCGGACGTCGGCCTTGGTGAGGACCTTGGGGGTGCTCTCCGGGCGCAGCTTGCCCCAGGAGACCGCGGAGGCGTCCGCGCCCTCCGAGGCGATGAGCCGGTCGTCGATCTGGTTGGCCCTCAGCCCCATCACCACGACCAGCTTGTCCGGGTACGCCTTGCGTACGCTGTCCGTCGCCGGGTCCCAATGCGGGTTGCGGACCAGCACCAGCCGCTTGTCCCGGTCGTACGACTCGATCTTGTAGGGGCCCGAGGAGAACGGGCGGCTGTCGTACTGGGGTCCCTTGTCCTGGGCCCTGGGCACCGGAGCGAAGGTGGGCAGGACGGTGGCATTGGGGAACTCCGCGAAGGGCTTGCGGAGTTCGAAGACGATCGTGTGGTCGTCGGGGGTCTTGACCGAGTCCAGGTGCTGCCCCTGGGCGGGGCCCCGGTAGCCCTCGGCGCCGGCCAGGTAGCGGGCGGCGTAGTCCGGGCCGCCGGGCAGGTCGGGGGAGAAGGAGCGCTCCACGTTGTACTTGACGTCCTGGGCGGTGATCGGGGTGCCGTCCTCGTACGTGAGGCCCCTCTTGAGCTTGAAGGTCCATGTCGTGGCGCCGTTGGAGGGGACGCCGAGGTCCTCGGCGAGGTCGGGGACCAGCTCTCCGCCCTTCGCGCCCGGTTCCGCCTTGTACGTCACCAGCGTGCGGTAGAGCAGCCGGGTCCCGAAGTCCATGTCCCCGATCACCCAGTTGCGGGCCGGGTCGAGGTGGGAGAAGTCCTGGTTCGACAGGACGGTCAGTGTGCCGCCCTTCTGCGGAGTGCCGCCGACCGTGGACCCCGCGTTGGCGAGTGCGGGGTTCTTCGCCGCCCCGTCCTGCCGACTGCTGCCGGAGTGGCCGCCGTTGGAACAGCCGGCCATGCCGAGTGCGACGGTCGCCGCCAGGGCGGTGGCGACTGCGTGGAGAGTGCGCTTGTTCATGAGTGGTCACTCCGTGGACAGTCGGGCAGCCTGAGCAAGCTGCAATGTGACCGATAACATAGTTATGTGAAATGGCACCCACAATTGTCGCGCCTCCATAGCGCGGAGTTATGGGTAAGTGGGGGCTCCACGGCCACCCGTTGGCCGCGCCACGCTGTCGCGCAATGTCACACGTCACTGCGTCACTGTGCGGCCATGCGGCCGCGAAGGGGAGCCATGAACCCTGCCTACGCGACCGTCGACCACGTTTTCACCGTCCCCCTGGACCACGCGGCCCCGCACGGCCCGACCATCCAGATCTTCGCCCGGGAGGTCACCGATGCTCCCCAAGCAGGTCGGCAACTTCCCTGGCTGCTCTATCTGCAGGGCGGACCAGGCGGCAAGTCACCCAGGCCGTCTGCCGGTTCCCCCGGCTGGCTGCCCCAGGCCCTCAAGACCCATCGCGTCCTCCTCCTCGATCAGCGCGGCACGGGCCGCTCCACCCCCGTCACCGCCCGGGCGGCCTCCCGCTTCGCCTCACCGGCCCGGCTGGCCGACCATCTCGGCCACTTCCGTGCCGACTCGATCGTCGCGGACGCCGAGCTGATCCGCCGGCAGCTGTGCGGCGACGAGCCCTGGGAGATCCTCGGCCAGAGTTACGGCGGCTTCATCACCCTCACCTATCTCAGCCAGGCCCCCGAGGGCCTGCGGGCGTGCTACGTGACCGGCGGCCTGCCCGGTCTCTCGGCTACCGCCGACGAGGTCTACGCCCGCACCTACCCCCGGGTACGGGACCGCGTCCTCGACTTCTACGCCCGCTACCCCGATGACACCGCCAGGCTGCGCGAGATCGCCCGCCTCCTGGCCGCCACCGATGTGCGTCTGCCCGACGGAGACCGGCTCACCCCCCACCGCCTGCGCACGCTCGGCCTCGGCCTCGGCATGGGCGACGGCTTCGAGCGGATCCACTGGCTTCTCGACGAATCCCTCGACGAGGAAGGCAAGTTGACCGACACCTTCCTGCACCAGGTGATGACGCTGACCGGCTTCACCGACAACCCCCTCTTCGCCGTCATGCAGGAGACCCTGTACGGGCAGGGCGCCGGGCCGAGTGGCTGGGCGGCGTCCAGGGCCATGGCGACGTTCCCCGAGTTCGCCGAGGACGCCGACCCCCTCCTGCTCACCGGAGAAATGATCTACCCCTGGATGTTCCGCGAGATCAAGGGCCTGCGCCCCTTCGCCGCCGCCGCCGATCTGCTCGCCGAACGCCCCCACTGGCCGCGGCTGTACGACCCTCGCCGCCTCGCCGCCAACCGGGTCCCGCTCGCCGCACTCGTCTACCACGACGACATGTACGTGGACTCCGGGCTCTCCTTGCGCACCGCGCGCGAGGTCGGCGCCACCCGGGTGTGGATCACCAACGAATGGGAGCACGACGGCGTCACCGCCTCCGGCGGCTGCGCGCTGTCCCGCCTGATGGACCTGGCAGCGGGCCGCGCGTAGACCCCGCCCGCCTCCCCGCCCCCCCGGTACCCCTCAACCCGCCTCCGACAGGAGAGACATGACCACCCCGCCCCGCCGCCTGCTGCCCCTGGCCGTGTCCGTCGCACTCCTCTGCTGCCTGTCCGCCCCCACCGCGGCCGCTGCCCCCGGCTCGCCGCCCCCCGCCGCCGGCTGCGCGCTCCCCGGCCGGACCGGCTGGACGGACGAGGGCCACGACACCGACCGGACCCAGTTCCAGCCCGCCACCGGAGTGCGCCGCGTCCTGACGCTGTACGTGGACTTCCCCGACGCCCCGGCCACCGAATCCACCGAAC
>NZ_JBEZVK010000123.1:0-10393 GCF_040636955.1 Streptomyces sp. NPDC032472 | reverse complement strand
CGAGGGGTGGACAGAGACGAAGCATCCGGACTGGGAGAGTTCCTGCGGACACGGCGGGCCAAGGTCACCCCCGAGCAGGCCGGGCTGCCGGGGACGACCGGGCGCCGGCGCACCACGGGCCTGCGCCGCGAGGAAGTGGCCCTGCTGGCGGGCGTCAGCATCGAGTACTACCGGCGGCTGGAACAGGGCAAACAGCACCGGCCCGGGCCGGCGGTCGTGGAGGCGGTCGCCCGGGTGCTCCGGCTGGACGAGGACGAGCGCAGGCACCTCTTCGAGCTGGCCAGGGCCCCCCGGGACACGGCCGCTGACCCCGGGACGGCACCCTCGCGGGCCTTGCGCCCGGACGTGCTGCGGATGCTGGACATCGTCGACCCCTGCCCCGCGTACGTACTCAGCCGGGCCAACGACCTCCTCGCCGCCAACCCGCGCGGGCTGCGCCTCCTGCACGGCATCGATGCATGGCCGCAGGCGCGCCGGAACACCGCCCGCTACACCTTCCTCCACCCCGCCGCCCGGACCCTCTGCAGCAACTGGGAGGACGTGGCCGCGGCCACCGTCGCCCATCTGCGCGCGGCCGCCGGGCGGTACCCCGAGGCGCCCGACATCACCTCCGTGGTCGGCGAACTCGTCGTCAAGAGCGAGGAGTTCGCCGCGTTGTGGCAGCGGTACGAGGTGCGCAGCCGCACCAACGGACGCAAGCACTTCACCCACCCCGCCACCGGCACCATGGCCTTGAGCTACGAGGCCTACGAGGTCGCCCGCACCGAGGGCCACCGGCTGATCGTCTACCAGGCCGAGCCCGGCACCCCGGACCACGACGCGATGCTGCTGCTGGCTCACGCGGACGCCGCCGCGACGCGCGACGGAACGGCGGACGACCCCTCCTCGGTGCGGGCGCACGGACGCTGATCCTGGACGCCCGCATCGCGGCCCGCCTTGCCCATCAACTGCCCTGGCGGGCACAGGTCCTCATCGTCACCCGGCTGCAGTGGCTGCTGGGCCGGTTCGTCCTGGAGAGGATGCTCGTACCGGATCGGGACGGGCCGCCACGCGGACGCCGGCGCCGTCTTTCCTTCACATCCGCCAGTGCTGTCCGGTGTAGTTCCCGCAGGGGTTGAGCACCAGTTCGAGGTTGAGTGCCGGGGGTCCGCTCGTGTCCAGGCAGAGGCCACTCGTGGGGTTGACGAACTGCTTGCTGCCGGCGTCGTAGCGCCATTGCTGGCCACTGTGGGAGCCGCAGGAGTTGAGCACGGCCCTGACGCCGGTGGCGGGTTTCCCTTCCGTGTCGAGACACAGGCCGCTGGGGGTGTTCGCGAGGTGCAGGGTCGTCCGGTCGTACTGCCAGATCTGACCGCTGAAATTCGCACACGCGCGGAGCACCACCTCGAGTCCGGGTCGTTGCGGGCCGTTGGTGTCGATGCAGAGGTCGCTGTGCGTGTTGGTGATCGGGCCCGTGGACGCAGGGGCCGGTGGCGGCGGTGGAGCCGGCTGGGCCGCCGCCGAGGTGGGCGGCGCTGACGTCGTCGGAGACGGGGAGGGTGCCGTGCCCGCCGGCGACGCGCTCGGAGGCGCAGTCGTGCCGAACGCCGTCGGGTGTCCGCTACCGGACATCACCGTCCAGAGGATCCCGGCGGTCGAGAGCAGGAGCACCACCGCTGCCGCGGCGGCGGTCCGGGTGGTGCGCTGCTTCAGCAGTGGCCGTGGCGGCGCCGTGGCCGTTTCGGGCATCTGCCATGCGGTGGCGAGCACCGTGGTGACGGCCTCCACGCCGAGGATCGTCCGAGGGTCCTCGGCGCCGGTCAGTTCGGCGAGCAGCTGCCCGGGCGTGGGACGGCGCTCGGGTGATCTGGCCAGCGCCGGAGTCAGCACTGTCTTGAGGTGGTCGGGTGCACCGTCGAGATCGGGTTCGTCGTGCAGGACCCGGTAGAGCACCGCCTCGGACGGCCCGGTGCCGAACGGGGGCCGTCCGGTGGTGGCGTAGGCGACGGTCATCGCCCAGGCGAACACATCGGCCGGAGGTCCGGCCTGTCCGCGCACCTGTTCCGGTGCCATGTACCCCACGGTCCCGATCGAGACGCCGGTGCGGGTCAGCGCCGTCGCATCGGCGGCCTGCGCGATGCCGAAATCGATGACCTTCGGGCCCTGGTTCGACAGCAGGACGTTTCCGGGCTTGAGATCGCGATGCACGATGCCTGCCCCGTGGATCGCCGCGACCGCCTCGGCGAGGCCGACGGCGAAGCCGTGCGCCATGTCCCCTCGCAGCGGGCCGTGCTCGGCGACGTGTTCCGCCAGCGTCGGGCCCTGTACGTACTCCATGACGACGTACGGGCTGCTTGCGTCGACCTCGACCGCCAGCACGCGGGCCGTACATGCGCCCTGGACGCGCAGCAACGCCGCGGCCTCACGCCGGAACCGCGCCCGGAACTCGGAGTCGGAGGCGAGTTCCTCCCGGAGCCGCTTGAGGGCGGCCAGTCGGCCATCGGGAGCTTGCGCCAGGTAGACGACGCCCATGCCGCCTGCGCCCAGCCGACCGACGAGCGTGAACTCGCCGATCCGCTTCGGGTCCCCCGCACGCAGCGCACTCAAACTCACCTGGCTCCTCCTGAGACGTAGGGTGGTCGCGGACCACGGACGCCCTGGAGGCTTTGCGCCACCATGCTCGCCCCCCTCGATCCGCCCCACGCCCAGAATGCAGTCCGCCAACACCGCTGGACCCGCTGTCTGTTGCGGCTGAAATCGAGCTGTGACCGGGACCGGCACGTCCGCCGTCACGGCACGCCAGCCGGTGGGCGCGTCGCGTGGGGCCGGTCCGTACCGCGGTCGCCTTCGCCGCCCACCTGCACGGGCCGGTTGGGCCGTAGGAGGGAAGCGTGGGCAACGCTCCCGGCGGGCGGAGGACGGTGGCGGCTCCATCCGATAGATACCAGGGTCGTGATCACCGGCTACTGCAGGACTACGACAGCCCTCCGCCGATCCACCGGCGGGACCGGGCTTCCGACGTGGGCTGAAGGGGGGATCCCGTGTCGTCGAGACGGATTCTCGGAATGAACCGACGAGGCAACCGCCGCATGGTGCAGGTCGCGCGCGGCCGGCCGCGCGCGCTCCTGCTGGCGCTCGCCGTGATGCTCACCGTGGCGGCGCCGGCCGCCGCCGCGGCGCCCGCCGAGCCGCGGCCCGGCGCCCCCGCCTCGGCCGGCAGCAGTCCCACGCCCCAGGGCGGCGAGGGGAAGCTGTCGCGAGCCAAAGTGAAGCGCCGTGTGGACGTACGGGCACTGCCCCGCCGCCAGCGCACCGCCGAGCCGCAGAGGCGGCCCTACCTCGCCCCTCCGAAGCGGCGGGCACCCGTGGGACCGGTGCGACAGCCGAGCCTGCCGGTCACCACAGCGCTGCTGACCCCGAAGGGCGCGGCCTCGCCGAAGGCCGCTCCTGCCTCGGCCGTCGTCGAGCGGCTGAAGACGTTCCCCACGCTCGGGAACGTCGACACCATCACCCCTTCCGACACCAATCTCGCGGTCGGGCCCACCTACATCGTCCAGTTCGTCAACACGTCCGGTCAGTTCTACGACAAGGCCGGCAACGCGGTGGGCTCACCCTTCGACCTGGGCGCCTTCTTCGGCTTCGCGGCGGACTCCGGCGGTGATCCGCGCGTGCACTACGACGCCGGGTCCGGCCGGTTCTTCGCCTCGTACGAGGGGATCCTGCCGAACGGCGACGAGGTCGACGTCGCGGTCAGCGACAGCTCCGACCCCCGCGGGGGCTGGTCCGTCTACAACATCGGGAGCAACAGCTCCAACATCCAGCAGGACCGTCCGCTGCTCGGATACAGCAACGACAAGGTCACGCTGAGCTGGAACAACTTCGACAACAGCAAGGCCGAGCCGCCGTTCCTGGGCGCGGTGAACGTGGTCGTCAGCAAGGCGGACCTGCTGGCCGGCGGTTCGATCGACTTCACCACGTTCGCTCAGAACACGGGCCTGGACGACGCCGTCCCGGCCACCTCGCTGTCGTCGATCGACGACCAGCTCTCGATGAGGCACGACGGCACCAATGTGACGGTGACCACGATCACCGGCGTGCCGGGCGTCAACGCGGTCAACCGCACCGTGAACACCATCGCCATCGGGACCGCCGACCCCCCGCCGCTCGCGGCCCAGCCGGCCGGCGGTGATCCCACGATCAACACCAACGACGACCGGATGCTCTCGGTCGCCTGGCAGAACAACCACCTGTGGGGCGTCTTCAACGTCAGCTGCACCCCCCTCGGCGACACCGCGGTCCACACCTGCCAGCGCTACGTCCAGATCGCGACCGGCGGGACCCAGACCCTGGCGACCAACCTCAACCTCGGCCTCGTGGGCGGAGACATCTACTACGGCTCGCTGACCCTGAACGACGAGGACGACCTGTTCTCGGGCTTCACCGCGTCCTCGTCCACGATGTTCGCCACCGCCGTCGCGATCGGAGTGCCGGGCGGCAACTTCCCGGCGAGGACCTTCGGGGACTTCTACGCCGCCGGCACGGAGGCCTACGCCTGCCGCTGCAACGGCGACAGCCGCTGGGGCGACTACTCGGGCACGGCGCGCGACCCGAGCAACCCCAAGGACGTCTGGACGGTCCAGCAGATCGGAGCCACCGGCAACACCGGGGTCTACGGCGGCGACTGGGGCACCGCGATGGACCGCGTCACGCTGTCCCCGCCGACCGTCACGGGCGTCGCCCCGAACCACGCTCCCGAACTGGCACAGTGCGTGAACACCGTGACCGTGCACGGCACGGAGTTCCCCACGAGCGGCACCAGTGTCAGCTTCGGCTCCGTGGCCGCCACGAACGTCCACGTCATCGGGCCGGAGGAACTGACCGCGCAGGTACCACGGCAGGCACGGGGCACGGTGGACATCACCGTGACCACGCCCGACGGCACCAGCCCGATCACCGCCGCCGACAGGTTCACGTACGACGCGGACACGTCCGCGCCGAGCGCCTCCGCGAGCGTCTCGCCGTCCCCGAACGGCGCCGGCTGGAACAACAGCAGCCCGGCGACCGTCAGCATCTTCGCCGGTGACGGAGCCTGCGGCTCCGGCATCCAGAAGATCACCTACAGTGCGAGCGGCGCCCAGCCGATCGGATCCACCGACGTGTCGGGGGCGAGCGCAGCCGTGCCGATCACGACGGACGGCGTGACCACGGTGACCTTCACCGCCACCGACAACGCCGGCAACACGTCCACGCCCCAGACGATCACGGTGCGTCTGGACACCGGGCCGCCGACGATCACCGTCGTGCGCCCGACGGCCGGCACGTACCTGTTCCACGAGTCGGTCACGGCGTCCTACTCGTGCACGGACGCCACCTCCGGCGTGGCGACCTGCACCGGCACGGTCCCCAACGGCAGCCCGATCGACACCTCGACGTTCGGCCCGCACACCTTCACGGTGAACGCCGCGGACGTCGCCGCCAACCCGGCCGCCAAGAGCGTCACGTACACCGTGGCCTACCGGATCTGCCTGCTCTACGACCCGACCCGGCCGGTCCGCGGCGGGAACAGCACGGTCCCGATCAGGCTGCGGATCTGCGACGTCAACGGAGCCAACCTGTCCGGCCCGGGCATCACCCTCACGCCCAGCCAGATCGTCGGGCCCACCACCAGGCCGTTCACGACCCCGTTCCGGTACGACGCACAGCTGGGCGGCTACATCGTCAACCTCCCCACCAGCGGACTGGCCAACGGCAGTTACACCCTGCGGTTCACCATCAGCGGTGCGGACACCACGACCCACGTGGCACCGTTCACCCTGCGCTGAGCCGCATCCGCCCGCACCGGCCCGCACCGGCCCGGACCCCCTCGGGTCCGGGCCGACGTGCGTCACAGCAGCCTTGACCTTGACACTGTGGCAAGGCCTTCACTGCTGCCCAGGAGGTGGTCCCGGTGGTCATTCGGGCAGAGGAAGCGGACACGGTGCAAGCTCTCCAGGGGCTGGCGAGCAGCAGTTCATCGGTACGGCTGCGGGCGGCGCTGGCGGTCGGCACGGCAGCGGACTCCCGCTGCGTCGACGCGCTGATCGAGCGGTGCGCGGTAGAGCCGGACTTCCACGTGCGGGACATGCTGACGTGGGCGCTGACGCGGCTCCCGGCCTCGGTGACCGTCCCGAAGCTGGTCGACGAGCTGGGCTCGGAGTGCGCGCAGGCACGCAGTCAGGCGCTGCACACGCTGTCGAAGGTCGGGGACCGGCGGGCATGGCCGGCGATCACGCGGGCGCTGCTGACCGACGCCGACGAGGAGGTGGCGCGCAGCGCCTGGCGGGCTGCGGTGGTCCTGGTGCCCGAGGGCGGTGCGTCCGGCTTGGCCGAGGTGCTGGCTACGCAGCTCGGGCGCGGCGGCCGTGAGACGCAGTTGAGCCTGAGCCGGGCCGTGGTCGCCCTGGGGGAAGCCGTCGCCATCCCCGTCCTGCGGGCCCCGATGGCGGGCCCGGACCCTCGGGTGCGTCAGCACGCGATCGCCACGGAACGGCTGGTGCGCGACCCCGATGCCGGGTTCGGGTTCGCCGTTGAGCAGGCGAAGCGGATCATGGTCTTGGGCGCGAGCGCCCGGGAGGAGTGACAGGACGTGTTGATCGGTGATGTGGCACGGCGGTCCGGGGTCAGCGCCCGGATGCTGCGCCACTACGAGTCGCTGGGCCTGCTGCGGCCGACGGGGCGTACCGGGGCGGGCTACCGGGAGTACTCGGGTGAGGACATCCGGCGGATCTTCCACATCGAGAGCCTGCGCTCGCTGGGGCTGCCGCTGCGCGACGTCGCGCGGGCGCTGGACGATCCCGGGTTCACCCCCTCCGGGCTCATCGAGACCCTGGTCGGCCAGACCCGCGAACGCATCGCGGCCGAGACGGAGCTGCTGACCCGGCTGGAGCGGATCGGCTCGGCGGAACCCGCCGACTGGGAGGACGTCCTGCGCAGTGTCGCGCTCCTGCACGCCCTGGGGTCGGAGAGCGCCGGGACGCGGCAGCGCGCGGCGCTGTCCGCGGCCGAAGACGGTGCGGTGCCGGTGGAGGCCCTGGTCGAAGCGGCGCTGGGCGAGTCGGACGTGAGTGTCGCCGGCGCGCTCCGCTGGGCGCTGGCCCGGTCGGGCGATGCCGCCCTGGCCCTGCTGGCGCAGGGGCTGGGCTCCCCGGCGGCCGAGGTGCGACGGCGCGCCGTGCAGGCCGTCGCGGAGATGCCGGACCGCGGGGCGACCGCGCTGCTGCAGGACGCCCTCGCGGACGGCGACCCCGCGGTCCGGCGGTGTGCGGCGCTGGCGCTCGGGGTACGCGGGGTGGCCGACGCGGTCCCGACGCTCACCGACATGATCGCCGAGGGGGCGAACGACGTCGATGCGGCCGACGCCCTGGGCGCGCTGGCGAGCGATCCCGCGCTCGCGGACCGCATCGTCGCCGGGCTCGTCGACCGCCTCGGCACCGGCAGCGTGGGAACGTCCGCCCGGCTGCGGCTGGCGCAGGCCCTCGCGGACATCCCCGGCAGCACGGCCTCGCGTGCGCTCGCCGACCTGTCCCGGGACGAGGACCGTGCCGTCGCGCTCACCGCTGGGTACGTGCTGGGGCTCCGCGACACGCGATGACGGACCGCACCGCCGTACCCGTTGGGGGTACGGCGGTGCGGCCGGGTCTTCCTCAGAGCGCCGATATCTCGGCCAGCAGGTCGTCCAGGCCCAGTGAGCCCTGCGACAGCGCGGCCATGTGCCAGGCCTTGAGGTCGAAGTCCGCGCCGTGCCGCGCTCGGGCCGCCTCCCGGCCCGCGAGCCAGACCCGTTCGCCGAGCTTGTAGCCGATGGCCTGGCCAGCCATGCCGAGGTAGCGGGTGATCTCGCTCTCGACGTAGTCGGCGGGGCGGCTGGTGTGGCGGGCGAGGAACTCCTGGGCCAGCGCCGGCGTCCAGCGCTCCCCCGGGTGGAAGGGGGAGTCCTTCGGGATCTCCAGTTCCAGGTGCATCCCGATGTCGATGATGACGCGGATGGCCCGCATCATCTGCGCGTCCAGGTAGCCCAGCCGGCGTTCGGGCTCGGTCAGGAAGCCCAGTTCGTCCATCAGGCGCTCGGCGTACAGCGCCCAGCCCTCGGCGTTGGCGCCGACGACGCCCACGGTGGTCTGGTAGCGGGAGAGCTCGCCGGCGACGTGCGCCCACTGGGCCAGCTGGAGGTGGTGACCGGGCACGCCCTCGTGGTACCAGGTGGTGACCAGGTCGTAGACCGGGAAGCGGGTCTGCCCCATGGTCGGCAGCCAGGTGCGTCCGGGCCGGGAGAAGTCCAGCGACGGCTCGGTGTAGTAGGGGGCGGCGGCGCTGCCCCGCGGGGCGATGTGCGACTCGACCCGGCGTACCCGCTCGGCCAGTTCGAAGTGGGTGCCGTCCAGGGTGTCGATGGTGTCGTCCATCAGCTTCTGCAGCCACTGCCGGGTCTCTTCGACGCCCTCGACGGCCTCGCCGTGCCGGTCGCACCAGGCCAGCGCCTCCCAGGGGGTTCCGGCGCCCTGCAGGACCCGCTCGGCCTCGGTGCGCATCTCGGCGAGCAGCCGGTGGAACTCGGCCCAGCCGTACGCGTAGGCCTCGTCCAGGTCGAGGTCGGTGCCGTTGTGGTGGCGGGCGAGTCGGACGTAGCGCTCCCGGCCGACGACGTCCGGTGCGCCCTCGACGGCCGGGGCGTAGGTGTCACGGAGCCAGTCGCGCAGGTCCGCCAGGGAGCCGGTGGCCACGGCGGCGGCCGCGGTGAGTTCGCCCCGCAGCGGCTCGGGGCCGGGGTCGGTGAACTCCGCGAACCAGCTGCGGTCCGTACCGATCCACTCGGTCAGCTGGCCGACGACGGCCGCGACCTGCCGCGGCCCTGCGGGCAGTTCGCGGGCGAGGCCGGCGTTGAGAGAGGCCCGGTAGCCTGCCAGGGCGTCCGGCAGGGCGCGCAGCCGTCGCGCGATGGCCGCCCAGTCCTCGTCGGTGTCCGTGGGGGTGAGGGTTAAGGCATCGCGGATCTGGTGCAGTGGTGAGCCGAGGTTGGAGACGTGCCGCAGGCTCTCCCCCGCTTCGTCCACGGCGAGTTCGGCGGTGAGCCGCTCGCGCAGCAGCCGGGCGCAGCGGCGCTCGCCGGTGTCGTCGGCACCCGCAGCGGCCTCCGCCGCGGCGAGCTGCCGCAGGGTCGTACGGGCCAGGTCGGCCACCGCTTCCCGGCCTTCGGGCGAGAAGTCGGGGAGCCGGCCGGAACTCCCCGGTACGCCCAGGAAGGTGCCGGCGATCGGGTCGAGTTCCACGAGGGCGTCGACATGGTCGTCGGCGACCTGGCGGGGCAGCCGACCGCCCGCGGGAGGGTTGGAATTGCTGGAATCGGGCATACGAGCCGTCCTTGTACCGATGCGTCTGCAATATCAGTCGGACATTAGCAGTCGATGCCCGCGGCGCAACAGATCCATTACGCATTGGCCGTGGTGCGGTCCGCACGGCGGCGCGGGCGCATCAGATCCATTCGTGATTCCGGGCCATGCGCAGTGCGTCAATGCGATTGCGGGCACCCATATTCGCCACGATGGTCGAAATGTAGTTGCGCACCGTCCCTTCGGACAGGCACAGCCGGGCGGCGATCTCCTCCATCGTGTCGCCGCGGTCCACGTGTTCGAGCACGGACAGCTGCCGGGGGGTCAGCGGGCAGTCCCCGTTGGACACGGCTGCGACGGCCAGCTCGGCGTCGAAGGCCCGCTCGCCCCCGTGCACCAGATGGACGGCCTCGAACAGGCGCTGGGGCGGGACGCTGCGCCGCACCATTCCGTCGATCTCCCCGCCGAACACCCTGCGGACGACCGGCCGGATGCATGCGGTGGCCACCAACAGCGTGCGGACGTCCGGAAGGATGGCGATCTTCTCGGCGACGTCGACCGTTTCCTCGTCCCTGCCGTCGAAACTGACTATCACGACGTCGGGTCGATTCAGCTCGGCGAACTCGAGTGCGGCATATATGTTGTCCACCGATCCGACGACCGCAATATCGGGATGCTGTTCCAGTAATGCGGTGAGCGCAAAGCGGGATAGGGAAAGATCGTCGTAGACCATTACATCGACACTCATTCGATTCCCCTGTGAATTGAGACGATGCAGCGATGGCGTGCGCGCGCAGCGCCCCTGTACGGCGAGCAGGTACCGGGCACCGCATACCGGACACCTTTGCACGCGGGCGTGCTTGGGGCGTCAAACCGTCCGCTGCCTCTGTCAGATCGCTCGCGGTTCGGCATCGAGTCTGGGACGGGCCGCTCCCGGAGCGTTCCCGACCGGTTCCCGGAGCGCCAGGGGAAGGCTCCGGGTCGGCCGGCGAGGGAATCCGGGCATGGCTGCGCCGCCCACCGGGACTCCGGTGGGCGGCGCGGCGCCC